>CAYYYC010000124.1:0-6183 GCA_964475695.1 uncultured Rubrivivax sp. | reverse complement strand
CCGATGAGACCCAACACCATCAGCGAGAAGTACTCGGCCGGCCCGAACTTGAAGGCCAGCTCGGGCAGCGGCGGGGCAAAGGCCGCGATGATGACCGTGCCCACGCAGCCGGCAAAGAAGGAACCCAGCCCGGCTGCAGCCAAAGCGGGGCCGGCGCGGCCGCTGCGGGCCATCTTGTAGCCGTCCAGCGCCGTGACCACCGACGAGGACTCTCCCGGCACATTGATCAGGATGGCCGTGGTCGAGCCGCCGTACTGCGCGCCGTAGTAGATGCCGGCCAGCATGATCAGCGCCGGTGTGGCATCCAGGGTGTAGATGCTCGGCAGGAGCATGGCGATCGTGGCCACCGGCCCAAGGCCAGGCAACACGCCGATGAGGGTGCCCAACACCGAGCCGAAGAGCGCATAAAGAAGGTTCTGCAGGGTCAGCGCGGTCTTGAAACCGAGCTCGAGGTTTTCAAGGAGTTCCATGCTCTCGTTTCCCCTTAGAGGCCCATGGCCTCGATGAAGCTGGGCCACAGGGGGATGGTCAAGCCCAGGCCCTTGCTGAAGATGGCCCAGGAAAACACCGACAGGAAGGCCGCGTTGACCAGGGCTGCCTTCCAGCTGAATTCCCGACTGGCCAAGCTGGAGACGATCACCAGCACGGGCAGCGCCACAAACAGCCCCATGACAGGCAGAAGGAGCCCGAAAGCGGCGATGGAGGCGAGGATGATCAGCAGCGGGCGCCAGGCGATCTCACCGATGGGCTCGCCGTCCTCGGTTTCGATGGTCAACGCCTCGAACAGGATGAACGCCCCCATCACCGCCAGGATCACCCCCAGACCGAACGGGAAATAGCCCGGGCCGGGGCGTGCGGAAGACCCGAAGTTGTAGTTGGAAATCGCGCCCCAGGCAAACAGGGCTCCAACCACCAGAAACATCAAGCCGGACCAGAAGTCCTGCTGGCTCTTGATCTTCATGACGACGCTCTCCGGCCGCCGCGACGGGGCAAGGCCTGACCGGCGGATTCTAGGCAGGACCAACCCTGTGCGGGGTGTGGTTAACACGCACCGCCGGCAACGCTACAGGGGCCTGACCATGCCCAGCCACCGGCTGGCTGCAAGGCCCAGCTGCCTCTCGATGTGTCGTGCCCTCTGCAGGAGCTCGCCGCGCCCGGGGACAGTCACCCCTCGGGTGGCCACCACCGCGGTGTTGCCCTCCCGGGTGGCCTGAACCCGCCAGACCTGGCTCCGACCAAAAGCCGCGGCGATCTGCGCGGCGCTGCGTTCGAAGCTCGACAGCCGGCCAAACAGGTTCACCGTCATCACGCCCCCGGGCGCCAGCGCCGCATGGCAAGCAGAATAGAACTCCAGGCTGTCGAGAACGGGCGCAGCGGCCTCATGGTCATAAAGGTCGACAGCCAGCAGATCGATGGTGCCGCGCTGCCGCGGCCTGGCGATCCAGTGTCCCGCGTCCTCGCACACCACCTCAAGTCCGTGGCCGTTGTCTGCCAGCCCGAAGTAGGCGCGGCAGGCACGGATGACCGCCGGGTTGATCTCCACGGCCGTGGTTCTCATGCGCAGCCGCCCGTGGCAAAAGCGCGTGATCGACGCGGCCCCGAGCCCGAGCTGGACAGCGTGGCCCTTTCCAAGGTCCCGACTGGGCCGCCAGAGCAGGCAGGCCAGCATGCGTCGGACATACTCCAGCTCGAGGGCGTCGGGCCTGGAAACGCGCATTGCACCCTGAACCCAGGGCGTATCCAGATGCAGGTAACGAACCCCGCAGTGCTGCGAGACCGTCACCATCGGCAGTGGCGATTGGCTCATCCCAGCAGCCCCAGGCGCGGCAAGACTCGAAAGGCATTGGCCGTCGTCACAGCCGAGGCCTGTTGCGGCGTCCAGCCGCGCAGATCGGCCAGAACCTGCCCGATGCGCACGAGCTCGCAGGGCTCGTTGCGGGCCGGCGGGTGCAGGTGCCGCTCCCGAGCGGGCCGATAAAGCCACTGGGGCGGGATATCCGGCGCATCCGTCTCCACCACCAGGGCCTGCGCCGGCAGGTCCACGGCCAGGCGCCGAATCTGCAGCGAACGCGCGAAGCTCAGCGTTCCGCCGAACCCCAGCGCGAAGCCCAGCCCCACAAAGGCATGGGCCTGCTGGTGGCTGCCGTTGAAGGCATGGGCGATGCCCCCGGGCACCGGAATCCGGCGCAATCCCCGCAGCAGGGAGTCGGCCGAGCGCCGCACATGCAGCAGCACCGGCAGGTCCTGTCGGCGGGCGATCTGCAGCTGCGCCTCGTAGAACCGGGCCTGGCGTGTCAGGTCCTGCCCCGGCACGAAATGGTCCAGGCCGATCTCGCCGACCGCCACGAGTCGCGGATCGTCACGCCACTGCTCGATCAGACGCTCCAGCGCAACCAGGTCATCTTCGGGGGACTCAGGCACGGCCAGCGGGTGGATTCCAAGCGCGTAGGCCGAGTCGAAGGCCTGAGCCAGTTCGCGCACCCGCCGGGCATGGCCGAGCCTCACACAGGGCAGCACCAGGCGCCTGACGCCGGCATCGACAGCTCTGGCTGCCACGGCGGCGACATCGTGCGCGAACTCGGGCGCGTCAAGATGGCAGTGGGTGTCGATCCAGTGCATCGTCCAGCAGACGCCCGCCGCGAAGGTGCAGCCGCCGGTCGCAGCGGGCCGCGACCTGTTCGTCATGGGTGACCACCACCAGCGCTGCGCCCTCCTGACCGCTGCGCTGCAGCAGCAACTCGAAGACAGCGTCGGCGGTACGCCGGTCCAGGTTGCCCGTGGGCTCATCGGCCAGGATGCAGGCGGGGCGGGCAACCAGCGCACGCGCCACCGCCACGCGCTGCTTCTCGCCGCCAGACAGCTCCCCGGGGCGATGGTGCTCGCGCTGGCCAAGCCCCACCCAAGCCAGCGCCTCCCGGGCCTGATCACGCGCCTCACCCAGCGCCATGCGGCGGATGCGCAGCGGCATGGCCACATTGTCGAGCGCGGAAAACTCCGGCAGCAGATGGTGAAACTGGTAGACGAAGCCCAAGTGGCTGTTGCGCCAACGGCCCTGCTCGGCCACGCCCATGTCGGCCCAGGACCGCCCCATGAGGCTCACCGCTCCGGCGCTCGGGCGGTCGAGTCCGCCCAACAGATGCAGCAGCGTGCTCTTGCCGGAGCCCGAAGCACCCACCAAAGCCAGCGACTGTCCCGCCATGACCCGCAGGTCCACCGACTCCAGCACGCTGATGTCGATCGTGCCCTCGGTGTACCGTCGAGCAACACCCTGCGCCTCGATGACCGCGGTTGCGCCTGAAGGGCTATTCATGGCGCAAAGCCTGAGCCGGCTGCACCCTGGACGCGCGCCAGCTCGGATAGAGCGTGGCCAGGAAAGCCAGCACCAGCGAGACCACCGCGATCGGCAGGACATCGCCCCACTGGGGGTCGCTGGGCATGCGGCTGATCACATAGATCGAGCCCGGGAGGAAACTGGTGGACAGCAGCCGCTCCAGGGCAGGCACGATCGTGTCCACATGAAAGGCCACCCCGAGGCCGAGCCCCAGTCCAGTCATGGTGCCCAGAACCCCGGCCGTGGCTCCCTGCACGATGAACACCGCCATGATCGAGCGTGGCGTTGCGCCCAGGGTTCGCAGAATCGCGATGTCGCCCTGCTTGTCGGTGACCGTCATGACCAGCGTGCTGACCAGGTTGAAGGCCGCCACAGCCACGATGAGCGTCAGGATGATGAACATCAGCCGCTTCTCCAGCTGCACTGCGTCAAACCAATTGCGGTTTGTGCGTGTCCAGTCGCGCACCAGAACCTCGGGCCCCAGATGCTGCTGCAGCTGCGCCGCCACCGCGCGCGCGGCCTGTTGATCCTTCAGACGCAGCTGGATGCCCACGGGTCCGGCCACCTGGAGGAGCCGGGCCGCGTCCTCCAGGTGCATCAGGACCAGGGAGCTGTCGAACTCATAGTGCCCGGACTCAAAAAGCCCGACCACCCGAACCGTCTTCAGGCGAGGGACCACGCCCGCCGCGGTGAGCTGACCGCCCGGGGTGATGATGGTCAGCGCCGATCCCTGAGCGACCCCGAGCTGCCTGGCCAACTCTGCGCCGATCAGCACAGACCACTGCCCGGGCTGCAGTTGTCCCACGAGCTCGGGCTGAGTTCGGGCCAGCTCGGTGACCTGAGCCTCGGCCCGAGGCTCGATGCCTCGCAGGACCGCGCCGCGCATGTCCTGCCCGCGGGCAATGAGCACCTGCGAGGCCACATAGGGGGCGGAGCCCTGAATCTCCTGGGCCGCGCCGGGAACGGACGCCGCCTGGCGCGCCAAAGCCTGCCAGTCGGCCAGCGCGTCCCCATTCCCCGACATCAACTCCACATGGGGAATGACGCTGAGCATCCGGTTGCGGACTTCTTTCTGGAAACCGTTCATCACCGATAGGACGATGATCAGCGCTGCCACGCCCAAGGCAATGCCCAGCACCGAGACAGCCGAAATGAAGGAGATGAAGCCATTGCGCCTGCCGGCGCGACCGGAGCGGGTGTAACGCCATCCCACCTGAAGCTCGTAGGGAATCCAGGATCCAGACATGGCTGCGATTCTGCCCGAGGCACCGGGATAATCGCTCGATGCACCTCATCGTCATGTCGCCGTCTGCGCAGGGCCAGGTCCCGCTGCAGCCCGGCGCCGACTTCGGACCTCTGCTGGAGCGCTGGACTCCGCTGATGGGCCGCCTGCAGCCGGCTTGGACGCTGACAGAGGACACCGAAGCGCTCGACACGCTGGCACAGAGGGCACACGCGCAGCTGGTTCTGGGGCGCCTGCTCACACCGAGGGACAACGGCCGATTGGCCCTGCGGGCCTGGGCGCGGCTGGCCGATGCGCCTGAACCCGGCGATTCAGCCATCCCTCAGGCCGCCACTGCCGTGGGCAGGCTCACGCTCTGCCACGGCCTGGTGGGCAGCGACCGCATCACGCTGCTCGGACCCCAGGCACTCGAGCTGCAAGCACAGGAATCGCGGGACCTGCATGCCAGCATCGAGCCCTTGTTCTCCAGCGAGGGTGTGGCTCTGCGCTGGCTCAGCCCGCTGTGCTGGGAGGTCGAGCACCCCAGCCTCGGCTGCGCGCCCTGCGCGAGCCTGGAGCGTGCGCAGGGTGACTCTGTTCAACGCTGGCAAGGCCGAATGGCGCTGACCGATGCCCCGCTGATCCGTCGACTGCAGAGCGAGGCGCAGATGGTCCTTCATGAGCACCCCGTCAACCAACAACGGGCACAGCGCGGCGCGCTGACGGCCAATTCGCTTTGGCTCGACCAGACCGGGGCTGTGGGAAACCTGGGCGATGAGCCAGCGCCGAGCCTGCTGCGGCAGCGGTTGCTGCAGACGCGCCTGTGCGGGCTGGCGCAGATCGATGACGCGCTGCGGGACTGGGTCGGCGCCGCGCTGGCCAGCACGCTGGAGGTCCCCAAGGCCGCCGCTCCCGACCCCAGCCCTGAGGCCTGGCCACTGGGCACCCATCCCACTCTGGTGCTGTGCGGACGACAGCGGGCCCAGGCCTTCACCGCACGGGCCGTGCCCGCGGGGTGGCGCGGCGTCCTGGAGCGAACGCTGCGCCGGCCACCGAAGATGCCCTCGCTTCGGGAGTGGCTGGCAACGCTCGATGCGCCTGACGATGACTCCGAAGGCGACGCACCCGTTGCGTCCGGGACTGGCCCATGAGCTCCCGGCCCGCAGCCTGGCCGCAGCTGAGCCCTCGAGAGGTGCCTCCACGGGCCGCCCACACGCTGGAGCAGGCCGGCGTGCATCCGCTGCTGGCCCGCCTGTATGCGGCGCGCGGCGTGCGCGAGGTTCAGGAGGTCGATGACCACCCGCAACACCTGATTGCGCCGACGCTGCTCGACCAGGCAGACAAGGCTGCGGCGCTTCTGGCTGATGCGATGGCTGACCGCAGCCGGATTTGTGTGGTTGCCGATTACGACTGTGACGGCGCCACAGCCTGTGCGGTGGCGCTGCGCGGCCTGATCCTCCTGGGCGCCGATCGAACGCTTCTGCAGTACATCGTGCCCGATCGCAGCGTTCATGGCTACGGCCTGACGCCCGCCATCGTGGATCTGGCTGTGCAGCGCAGCGCCGCCGCCCGGCCCGACATCCTGATCACGGTGGACAACGGCATCGCCAGCGTGGCGGGCGTGGCCCAT
>CAYYYC010000123.1:0-6424 GCA_964475695.1 uncultured Rubrivivax sp. | reverse complement strand
GGAAATGCTGTGCAAGGCCATGCGTGACCGCTGGAACCTGGTGGTGATCACCAACGACATCTACACCAAGGAGGACCAGCGCCTGCTGACCGTGGCCGGTGCCCTGGAGCCCGAGCGGATCCTGGGTGTGGAGACGGGTGGCTGCCCACACACGGCCATACGCGAGGACGCCTCGATCAACCTGGAGGCCGTGGACCGCATGCTGACGGCGTATCCGGACGCCGACATCGTTTTCATCGAGTCGGGCGGCGACAACCTTGCCGCGACCTTCAGCCCGGAGCTCTCGGACCTGACCCTCTATGTGATCGATGTGGCCGGCGGCGAAAAGATTCCCCGCAAGGGCGGACCGGGCATCACCAAGAGCGACCTGCTGGTGATCAACAAGATCGATCTGGCGCCGCTCGTGGGCGCCAACCTGGACATCATGCGGCAGGACACCGAGCGCATGCGGCCCCAAGCCGATGGGAAGCGCCCCTATGTCATGACCAACCTGCGCAGCCGACAGGGCCTTGATGAGGTGGTGGGCTTCATTGAGCGCAGGGGTTTGCTGCAATGAGCCTTGCGATGCCTCGCGCAAGCGAACTTTGCCGGGCCTGGGCGCAAGAGCCTCGCGTCGCCGCGATCTGGCGCAACCTCCTGATCTTCCTGGCACTCAACGGGCTGGTTCGAGTCGGCCTGGTGTTTTGGAACCAGGACTGGTCGATGCTGCTGCCCTGGAAGCTGCTGCCGGCCATGGCCATCGGGCTGGCCTTTGATCTGACGGCCGCGATGCACTTGCTGGCAGCGGCGGCATGGATTTTGGCCTTGTGGCCCGCGCAGGCACGCTGGCCACTGAAGGTGCTGCCACTGGCCTGGATGGCGTTGGCTGCGCCGCTCAGCGTTGTCCTGGGCTTCACGGCGCTTGCCGAGTTCACTTTCTGGCTGGAGTTCTCCTCACGATTCAACTTCGTGGCCGTCGATTACCTCGTGTACTCGCAGGAGGTGCTGGGCAACATCCGCCAGTCCTACAACCTGCCCCTCCTGCTGGCTCTGGGGGCGGGCATCAGCCTGACTTTGCTGGCCATCCAGTGGCGCTGGGTGGCACAAGGTCTGCGGCAGGCTTCCCCGGCTCCCTGGAGAAGGCGTGTGGCCCTGGCTCTGGGGTTGAGCGTGCTGCCAGTCCTGTCGTTTCAGTGGATCGACGCTCGCCTCAAGGAGTTTTCTCCCGATGTTCAACTCAACGAAATTGCGGGGAATGGCTACTACGACTTCTTTCACGCCTTTCGTCACAACGAACTGGATTACGAGCGCCTCTACCTGACCCTAAGCCCTCAGGCCATCGGGCAAGCGCTTGGGCGCCGGTTCCACCCCCAAGAAGAGACTGAGGCGGAGGCGGAGTTCAACCGCCAGAGCTGGGAGCGCCAAGTGGTTGCTCATCGGCCTGAGCGGAAGCTCAATGTGGTGCTCATCAGCATCGAGAGCCTGGGGGCCTCGTTCCTGGCCTCGCATGGCAGCACGGCTGGCTTGACGCCGGAAATCGATGCCCTGGCCGAGCAGGGGCTGAATTTCATGCGCCTGTACGCCACCGGCACTCGCACGATCCGAGGCCTGGAAGCCCTGAGCTTGTCGGTGCCGCCAACACCCGGACATGCGATCGTCGCCAGGCCAGACAACAGTGGCCTGCCGACGCTGGGAGGCGTGGTCGGTGAGCGTGGCTACGAGGCCCTGTATCTCTACGGTGGATATGCGACTTTCGACAACATGCGCAACTTCTTCGGGGGCAATGGCTACACCGTGCTTGACCGCCGCAACATCGCCTCGGAAAACATCCATCATGAGACGGCTTGGGGGGTGGCCGATGAGGACCTCTTGGACATGGCCCTGGAAGAGCTGGACTTGCGCCACAAAGCCGGTCGGCGCTTCCTGGCGCACATCATGACCACATCAAACCACCGGCCCTACACCTACCCGGACGGCAGGATCGACATACCTTCCAAGAGCGGGCGCAGCGGCGGCGTCAAGTACACCGACTACGCCATCGGCCGCTTCATTCGGGCCGCGCGCGCAAAGCCGTGGTTCAACGACACGCTGTTCGTCCTTGTGGCCGATCACACGCACGACGGGCGAGGCAAGCAGGCGTTGTCCCCGGCCGCTTACCACATCCCGATGATCATCTATGCGCCATCCCATGTCAGGCCCGGTCGGGTGGACACGCTGGCCTCACAGATCGATGTTGCCCCAACGATCCTGGGCCTGTTGGGGTTCTCATACACATCGCGATTTTTCGGCCAGGACATCCTGAGCGAAGGGCCTGCCAATCCCCGCGCCTTCCTGGCCAACTACCAGACGGTGGGCCTGTATCGAGACGGTTGGGTGGTCGAGCTCAAGCCCCAACGGCACGCTAGGGTGGTTCAGGTTGACGCTGATGCGTCTGGCGTGTCGCACCAGGCACTGATCCATGAGGCGGTGGCGCACTATCAGGGGGCCGCTGTGGCCTACAAGCGCGGCTGGCTCCACACCACGCCTTGATTGCGGGCAGGCGTCCGGGAGATCCGCTCAGGCCTCGGCTGTTCAGGAATCAATCGCCGGCCTGTGGTCCTGATCCGGCACAAAGCGCCATCGCCCGATCAACAGCAGCAGGCCCGCCAAGACAGCGGCAAAAAGCAGCAGAACGCCCAGCGCGGCATCCCACTCATCACCAAACGCACCAAAGGCACTGGCACGAACCGCCTTGACCGACCAGGTGAAGGGCATCCAGGGGCTGATCGCACCGTAGAACTCACTGGTCAGCTCGATGGGCATGACGCCGCCGGCGGCTGACAGCTGCACGATCAGCAGCACCAGGGCGGCGCCCTTTCCCGCCTCTCCCATCAGCAGCACCAACAGCAGGATGAGCAGCATGAAGGTGATCGAGCTGCAGGCCATCGTCAGCGCGAGGCCCGTGGCATGCACCGGCTGCAATCCCAACAGGGCTTCGCACATCACCAGCACGCACACGGCCTGCGCCAGGATGACGGGGGTCAGAAACATCAGCTTGCCCATCAACACCGACACGCCGGGGCTGCCCCGAAGCGCGATGGGCACTCGGCGCAGATGGAAAACGAACGCAGTCATCACGGCCCCCAGCCACAAGGCCACGGGGATGAAGTTGGGCAGAAAGCCCAGGCCGTTGTTGCTGACCGGCGCATCGATCTCCAACTGCGGCTCCACAGTGGCGGCCAGTCCGCCGGCGCTGCCCTGCGGCCCATCCAGCGAGGCGGGCAAGGAGCGACGCAGCGTCTCCAACCCCGCGGCCAACCGGGTGGCACCGGCCTGCAGAGCCGAGGCGCTGTCACGCGCCTGGCTTGACGCATCGGCCATCGCACGCGCGCCACGCTCCCACTCGGCCAAGCGGTCTTCCGTGGGCAGGCGAGCCGACAGGGCGGCCAGCCCTGAGGCCTGACTCGACAGGCCATCGACCAGCTGAGTGACCCCAAAGCTGAGTTCACCGAACCCCGTGGCAAGCGTGGCCGCCGCTTCTTTGGCCTGGGCCGCAGCCGAGCGCAGCGCCACTGCACCGGCGAGCAGGGGCTCGGTCGATTCCGCCGTCTTGTCGCCAATGAACGGTATCGAGGAGGCGTCCTGCCGCCAGGAGGCGAATCCCTCGGCCCACTGTGCGGCCCCCTGCTCCAGCCGGCCAAGCCCCTGCTGCAGCTCGGCCTGGCCTGAGGCGGCGCGCGCCGTCCCGTCCTTGAGGGCGGCCAGCTCGGTCGCAGACGGCCTGCGGGAATCAAGCGCCTGCGTGGCACGGGCCGTCTGCCTGAGCGCCTCAGCCGCCCCGGCCGTGGACTCGCTCAGGCGCACCGCTCCGCCGGCCATCGTGGCGGAGCCCTCGCGCAGCGCGCCCAAGCCCTTGTCCAGCTCCAGCGACCCCTGAAGGAGCGCCGAGACCCCGTCACGCCAGCGCTGAAGGCTGTCTCGCGACGCATCGGAGTTGCCCAGAACGATCACCCAACGGCGTTCGTTGAGCGCCTCGTTGACCTGATGGCCCAGCTCGCTGGCGAAGCGCCGGGCAAAGCCGGCGCCAAGATAGTTGTTGCCTTCGGAGGCGAAGACGACCAGCTTGCCCGCACCCGCACGGGCCGGGGCAATGGCCGCCAGCGAAAAGTCTCTGGGAATCACCAGAGCGAAGACCTGCTGGCCTGACCTGACGGACTCGCGCGCCTTGAGCGCGTCGTCCATGACCTTGAACGCAAAGGTTCTGCGCGCCTGCAGGGCCTCGACCAATTCGCGACCCAACTCAAAGCGCTGATCGCCCAATTCGGCGCCCTCGTCAAGGTTGACGATGGCCACGGGCAGGGCGCCGGTTCGGCTGGCCGGATCCCAGACGGAATCCAGGTAGATGTAGGCGTACAGCGCAGGAATGACCACGATGGCCGGCAGGATCCAGCGCAGCTTGGGGAAGCGCCGAACCAGACTCAGCTCGGCCCGGGCCACGGCCCAGGCCGCGCGGGCCATGCCCATGACTCGAAGTGCCGCCATGCCCGAAGCCTACTTCCCGATGCAAAAGCTGGAGAAGATAACACCCAGCAGATCGTCGGCGTCCATTTGCCCCGTGATCTCGCCCAAAGCGCGGTGCGCCAAGCGCAGTTCTTCGGCCAGAAGGTCGAGCGCCGCGGCGGGATCCGCCAGCAGGGCCTGCGCACGGGCCAGATGCTGCGCACAACCGTTGAGCGCGTGACGATGGCGCTGTCGCGCATGGGTTGCCCCCTCGGGCAGGGAGCGCCATCCACAGCGCTCCAGCAAAACCTGCCTGAGCTCGGGCAGACCCTGGCCGGTGAACGCCGAAACACGCAAAGCGACCGGCTCGCCCACAGGCCGGGCCGCCGCCGGCGCGAGATCCACCTTGTTGTCCACCCGGATCCATCGGCCGGGGTCGATGCCGCGCTCGAGCAGCTGGCGCTCGATGACCTGATCGGCCGCGCGCACAGGGGCACGGTCCAGCGCCCCGAGGTCGCGCACGAGCATCACGGCATCGGCTGAGGCAATGGCCTCCCAGCTGCGGTCGATCCCCAGCCTCTCCACTTCGTCAGCGGCTTCTGAAGGCTCGCGCAAGCCCGCGGTGTCCACCACATGCAGCGGCACGCCGTGAATCTGCAGCGCCTGCTCGATGCGATCGCGCGTGGTTCCGGCGATCGGTGTGACGATGGCCACCGCCTGTCCCGCCAGGGCATTGAGCAGAGAGCTCTTGCCCACGTTGGGCTGCCCGGCAATGACCACGCGCAGGCCATCTCGCAGAATCGCCCCTTGTTGCGCCTGCGCCTGCAACCGCTCCAGCGCAGTCGCGATGGACTGCAGTTGGCCTCTGGCATCGGCCTGCTGCAAAAAGTCCAGCTCCTCCTCCGGGAAGTCCAGCGTGGCCTCCACCAGGGTTCGCAGAGCGAGCAGCTGCCGAGCCAGGCCATTGACCCGGTCCGAGAACTCGCCCTGCAATGATCTGGCGGCGGAGCGGGCCGCCTCTTGGGTGGAAGCATCAATCAGGTCCGCCACGGCTTCGGCCTGGGCCAGATCAAGCTTGCCATTGAGAAAGGCACGCCGGGTGAATTCTCCGGGCTCGGCCGGGCGCAACCCTGGCGCCGCGCCGCTGCTCAGGCAGCGCTCCACCAGCATCTGCAGCACCACAGGGCCGCCGTGCACCTGCAGTTCCAGAACCTCCTGGCCAGTGTAGGAGTGTGGCGCCTCGAAATACAGGACGAGCCCCCGGTCGATGGCCTGGCCGTGCTCATCAAGCAGCGTCGTGTAGTGCGCATGACGAGGCTTGAGATCGCGCCCGCAAAGCGCTCTGGCCAGAGGCATGAGCCCAAAACCCGAGACCCTCACGATGCCGACCGCCCCCTTGCCGGGCGCGGTGGCCACCGCGACGATCGGGTCGCGGTCGTGTGCGGGCATGGCCATGGCGCTGGTCAGCCTGGGCAGGGACTGGGCGCAAGCCCTGAAAGCCTACTTGCCCAGAACGCCGAGCTGCTTGTTGATCATCCACTGCTGGGCAATGGACAGGATGTTGTTGGTCAGCCAGTAAAGAACCAGGCCCGCCGGGAAGAAGAAGAACATGAACGAAAAGGCGATCGGCATGATCCACATGAGCTTGGCCTGCACTGGGTCCGGGGGGGTCGGGTTGAGCCAGGTCTGCAGCAGCGTGGAGGCGGTCATGAGCAGCGGCAGGATGAAATAAGGGTCTTTGGCCGAGAGGTCGGTGATCCAACCCACCCACGGCGCATTGCGCATCTCCACGCTGGACAGCAGAACCCAGTACAGCGCGATGAAGAAGGGCATCTGCACCAGGATCGGCAGACAGCCGCCCAAGGGGTTGACCTTCTCCTCGCGATAGATGCGCATCATCTCCTGCTGCATCTGCTGGGGGTTGTCCTTGTAGCGCTCCCGCATCTCCATGATGCGCGGGTTGATC
>CAYYYC010000122.1:0-6481 GCA_964475695.1 uncultured Rubrivivax sp. | reverse complement strand
ACTGGGACAGCGAAATCAAGCGCGCACAGACCGAGGGGCACAGCGGCTTTCCTGTCTACACGCGCAAGGCCCACACCGATGTTTCATACCTTGCCTGCGCACGCCGACTGCTGGACCAGCCGCAGGAGATTTATCCCCAGTTCGCCACCCACAATGCGCACACGGTGGCCGCAGTTCTGGAACTGGCGCAGCAGCGCCTGGGTCCATTCCACGATGGCCAGTACGAGTTCCAGTGCCTCCACGGGATGGGCGAGCCGCTTTATGGACAGCTCGTCGATGGCAGCGCAGGCCACAGGCGACCGTGTCGAATCTACGCGCCGGTGGGCACTTACGAGACACTGCTGGCCTACTTGGTCAGGCGCCTGCTGGAAAACGGCGCCAACACCTCATTCGTCAACCGGGCGGCCAGGGACGATGTGGCCGTGGAGGCGCTGGTTCAGGACCCTGTGGAGGAAGTGCTGCAACTTGGCCACGCCGGTGGTCAGTTGGGACTGCCGCACCCGGCCATCACATCGCCGCAGGATCTGCACTTGCCGGCAAGGCTCAACTCGCGCGGACTGGACCTCAACGACGAGGAGGTGATTGCGCATTGGATTCACCGCCGAGCCCATGGGCCTGGACTGGCGGACTGGCCCGCACCCCAGGAGGCATCGCAGCAGGACGTGGCCGAAGCCGTGCAACGGGCCGTTGCGGCGGGCCAGTCCTGGAGCGCAGTGAGCGAAGCCGACCGCGCATCGATCCTCGAAAGGGCCGCCGAAATCTATGAGCGGCATGCGGACCAGTGGCTGCACCTGCTGGTGGATGAGGCGGGCAAGACGGCTGTCAATGCCGCAGCCGAGGTGCGCGAGGCGGTGGATTTTCTTCGCTACAACGCCCAACAGCTGAGGGCATGCGCCCGGCAGGGGCCACTGGAGGCACTGGGCCCGGTCGTGTGCATCAGCCCCTGGAATTTCCCGCTGGCCATCTTCACCGGCCAGGTGGCTGCTGCGCTGGCCGCCGGCAACCCCGTGCTGGCCAAGCCGGCCGAACAGACCCCCCGGATTGCCCTTCAGGCGGTGCAGGCGCTGTGGCAGGCCGGTGTCGGTGAGGGGGCGCTTCAGCTGCTTTGCGGCCCGGGCGAGACCGTGGGTGCGCAACTCGTGGCGAACCCTGGCGTGCAAGCCGTCGTCTTCACCGGATCCACCGAAGTGGCCAGCCTCATCCAGCGTGAGCTCAGCCGGCGGCTCAATGCCCAGGGCGATCCCGTGGTGCTGATTGCTGAGACCGGCGGACAAAACGCGATGATCGTGGACTCTTCTGCCCTGTCGGAACAAGTGACGGCCGATGTGCTGACCAGCGCCTTCGACAGCGCGGGGCAGCGCTGCTCGGCATTGCGGGTGCTTTGCGTCCAGGAGGAAGCTGCCCCCGCTCTGCTGACCATGATCGAGGGAGCGATGGATGAACTCAAGGTGGGACCGGCCGGCGATCTCGACACCGATGTGGGCCCGCTCATCGACGCGCAGGCGCAGATTGCCGTGTTGGGGCATATCGAGCGCCTTCGCGCCCTGGGGTGCCGGATTCACCAGGCCCCGATGGAGAGCGGCCTGCGCGATTCGGGCCCCTATGTGCCGCCCACGCTCATCGAAATCGAATCCCTGAGTCAGGTGCCGCAGGAGGTGTTTGGTCCGGTGCTTCATGTGCTGCGCCACCCGCGGCCGGCGCCTGCCGACGCGCTCGGGCAGATCCGACAGACGGGCTATGGACTGACGATGGGGGTGCATTCGCGCATCGACTCGACAGTCGCGCGAGCGCTGGCAGGAAGCGCAGCCGGAAATATCTATGTGAACCGAAACATGGTGGGCGCCGTCGTCGGCGTCCAGCCCTTCGGCGGGCAGGGGCTTTCGGGCACCGGGCCCAAGGCAGGGGGACCGCTCCTCCTCCCGCGCCTGCTGTTGCGGAGTCCGCCGGGACTTGCCCGGCTGCTCGTCGAAGGCAGCGGCGTGGCGATGGAGCCGCAGTTTCTGGCTCGCCTGGGCGTCGGCGCGGTGCACGACGCGATCACCGGGCCTGTTTGGGGGGTGGCACAAGCCAGGCAGGCCGTGCATGAGCTCATCGGCTGGCTCCAATCGAGGGGGCCGGATGGCGCGCCGACAGCCGAAGTGGCTCGAGCCCATCTGGACCAGACATTCACCCACAGTTGGCGCTCGCTGGCGGGGCCCACGGGGGAGGCCAATGTCTACGCAGCCCTGCCGCGGACCGCAGTCCTTTGTCTGGCCGATGACGACTCGGCGCTGCTGGCGCAGACCAGCGCGGCCCTGGCGATCGGCGCTCGGGTGGTCTGGACTGAGGCCCACGAGGCGCTGCACCGGGAACTGCCGCCGTGCGTGGCACAAGCCGTCTCGGTGACCGGGGATTGGCGTGGGTCGCCGGTGCCGGTGCAGGCGATCCTGGTTCAGGGAGATGATGGCGAAGTCCTCCGCGTGCTTGGAGACGCGGCGGCGTGGCCCGGGCCGATCATCGGCGTGACCCGCACCCGCAGCCCAAGGCAACCGATCCCTCTGGACCGGCTCGTGCAGGAGCGATCGATCAGCGTCAACACCGCGGCGGCCGGAGGCAATGCCAGCCTGATGACGCTGGACTGATTGGCGCCATGCGCGGCAGGGCCGACAATGGGCCGATGCACGACCTGACCCCCGCCCAGAGCGCGGACTTCTCCCAGCACACGCCCATGATGGCGCAGTACCTGCGCATCAAAGCCGAGTTCCCCGAAACGCTGGTCTTCTACAGGATGGGGGACTTCTACGAGCTCTTCTACGACGACGCCCGCACGGCCCATCGCCTGCTCGACATCACGATCACCACGCGCGGACAGAGCGCGGGGGAACCCGTGGTCATGGCCGGCGTCCCGGTCCACTCGGCGCAGACCTATCTCGCGCGGCTGATACGGCTGGGCCACGCGGTGGCCGTGGCTGAGCAGGTGGGCGATGTTGGCGCCTCCAAGGGGCCGGTGGAGCGCAAGGTGGTGCGCGTCGTGACCCCAGGCACCGTCACGGACGAGGAGCTGCTGAGCGACCGCAGCGAGAACCTCCTGGTGGCCTTGGTGGCGCATCCGGCCGATCGCGGCGCGGTCGGCGCGTCGCCAGGGACCGAGCGGCTGGTTTGGGGGCTCGCCTGGCTGGGCATGTCCAGCGGCCGAATGGGCCTGTGCGAGTGCTCCACCCCTGAGCTTTCGGGCTGGCTCGCACGCCTTGAGCCGGCCGAATTGCTGATGCCGCCGCCCGAAGAGCACGGCGGCGCCCGGGCCTTTGCCGAGGTGGCCGGCAGCGCCTCGCGCAGCGCTTGGATGCTGACCCACCGCCCCGCCTGGCAGTTCGACTCGGCACTGGGCCTGCGCAAGCTCTGTGAGCAACTCAAGGTCCGAAGCCTGGATGGCCTGGGCGCGCAGGACAAGCCCGCCGGATGCGCCGCCGCATCGGCGCTTCTGGCCTATGCGCAACACACCCAGAGCCAGGCCCTGGCCCATGTCCAGACCCTGGAGGTTCCCGCCGCGGGGGAGCTCCTCGAACTGCCGCCGGCCACCCTGCGCAACCTGGAAATCACACGCACCCTGCGCGGCGAGGACAAGCCCACGCTGCTCAGCCTTCTGGACACATGCCGCACTTCGATGGGCAGCCGAGTTCTGCGGCTGTGGCTCACCCACCCCCGGCGGGACAGGCAGGAGGCAATCAGCAGGCATGAGGCTCTGGCCGCACTGATCGCGGGCACAGCGGTGGAATCCGTGCGGCTCGTGCTGGCGGCGGTCAGCGATGTGGAGCGCATCAGCGCCCGCATCGCATTGCAGCAGGTGCGCCCGCGAGAGTTGGCCGGGCTGCGTCACACCTTGCAGCACCTGCCGGCGGTGCGCCAAGCGCTGCAATCCTGCACCGCCGCATCTGAGCTGCTGGCCCACGCAGTGGGCGATCTGGCTGACCAACCCGGGATTGCCGTGATCCTGGCAGCCCTGGAATCCGACCCGGCCGCGCAACTGCGCGATGGTGGCGTGATCGCTTCGGGGGTGGACCGACAGCTCGACGAGTTGCGCTCCATCAATCAGAACTGCGACGCATTCCTGCTGGACCTCGAGTCGCGGGAGCGCGCGCGCACCGGCATTGCCAACTTGAGGGTCCAGTTCAACAAGGTCCACGGCTTCTACATCGAAGTCACCAGCAGCGGGCTGGACCGTGTGCCGACGGACTACCAGCGGCGCCAGACGCTGAAGAACGCGGAGCGGTTCATCACGCCAGAGCTCAAGGCATTTGAGGACAAGGCCCTGTCCGCACAGGACAGGGCTTTGGCGCGCGAGAAGTGGCTCTACGAGCAGATGGTCGAGTCGCTGGCCTTGCACCTTCCTGTCCTGCAGCAGATGGCCAAGGCCCTAGCCGGACTGGATGCGCTGGCTTGTCTGGCCGAACGCGCGCAGGCACAGGCTTGGGTTCGCCCGGGTTTCGTTGCACACCCCTGCATCGAGATCGAGGCCGGGCGCCATCCGGTGGTTCAGGCCCGACTGCAGGAGACACAAGGGGCCCGCTTCGTTCCCAACCACTGCCTGCTCGATGCCCGCACCCGCATGCTGGTGATCACCGGGCCCAACATGGGCGGCAAGAGCACCTACATGCGACAAGTCGCGCTGATCGTGCTGCTGGCCTCCATCGGCTCCTATGTGCCTGCGAAATCTTGTCGCCTTGGCCCAATCGATGCGATTCACACCCGAATCGGCGCAGCCGATGATCTGGCCAATGCCCAATCGACCTTCATGGTGGAGATGACCGAGGCGGCGGCGATCCTGAACCGGGCCGGCGAGCACAGCCTGGTGCTGATGGATGAGATCGGCCGAGGCACGTCCACTGGAGACGGCCTGGCTCTGGCTTCGGCCATCGCCAGCCACCTTCACGACCGAAACCGGTGCTTCACCCTGTTCGCCACGCACTATTTCGAGCTGACCGCCTTGGCGCAGCGAAAGCCGCAGGCCTTGAATGTGCATGTGGGTGCGGTGGAGTCGGGCCACGATGTCGTGTTCCTGCATGAGATTGCCCCCGGGCCGGCCAGCCAGAGCTACGGTGTGCAGGTTGCGCGGCTGGCCGGGATGCCCGCGGCCGTCGTGCGGCAGGCCCGCCAGGCCCTGGATCTGATGCAGCGTCAGCAGCGGGATGTCCAGCCACAGGTTGAGCTTTTCGTCCCGTCGGACTCGGCACCGTCGCCTTCGGATGGCAGCGGGACTCATCCAGAGTTGGCCACTGGCGCGCCAGGAGAGGCTGTGGCGGTGCTGGAGATTCTCGAAGGCCTCAACCCAGACGCGCTGAGCCCGCGCCAGGCGCTCGAATCGCTGTATCGGCTCAAGCAGGCCGCCGCGGGCCCGGGCGGCGATGAAGGCCGCCAACCATGACTGCCCTGGTCTTTTCACATGGCAACGGGTTCCCAGCCGGAACCTATGGGCGGCTGTTCGAGGTCTGGCGGTCGTCCGGACTGCAGGTCCACGCGATTGAGCGTATCGGGCACGACCCCCGTTTTGCCGTGACTTCGAACTGGCCACACCTGCGTGACGAGCTGATCCACTTCATCGAGCCGCTGCAGAAAGGACCTGTGTGGCTTGTGGGCCACTCCCTGGGAGGCTTGCTCAGCCTGCTGGCGGCCTGTTGGAAGCCGGCGATGGTGCGCGGCATCGTGCTGCTGGACTCACCCGTGATCACCGGCTGGCGGGCCCACAGCCTGCAGGTGATCAAGGCCAGCGGGCTGATCCGGCGGGTGTCCCCGGGACGGCACACGCAGGGCAGACGCCAGCGCTGGGAAAACCGAGAGGCCGTGCGGGCCCACTTCGCGAGGCGGGCATCATTTGCGCGGTGGGATTCCCAAGTCCTGGACGACTATGTCCAGGCTGGCTTCATCGATGCCAATGGCGGCGTCGAGCTCGCCTTCGACCGGGAGATCGAGACCAGGATCTACAACACCCTGCCCCACAACCTGGGCCGCGTGCTGCAGCGGCACCCTCTGGCCTGCCCCATGGGCTTCCTGGCGGGGACACGTTCGCAGGAGATGCGCCAGGGCGGCATGGGCATGGCCCGCAGGCTGGCCGGCCCATATTTCCAGGCCATCGAAGGCACACACCTCTTCCCCATGGAGCGTCCGCAGGAGACGGCGCAAAGGGTGCTGGATCTGATCATGGCCATGAATCGCGGGTTGGCTGCCTGACCACGAGCCTATAATTTCGATTTCCATCTCGGCCCCGACGCCCGAAACAGCCCGCCTCTGGCTGTCCTTCTCACAGCGGTCGGGTCCCTGCATATGACCAAGTTTGTCTTCGTGACCGGCGGCGTGGTGTCCTCATTGGGCAAAGGCATCGCCTCCGCGTCTCTGGCTGCCATCCTGGAGTCGCGCGGCCTGCGGGTGACGCTGATCAAGCTTGACCCCTATCTGAATGTCGACCCGGGCACCATGTCGCCCTTCCAGCATGGGGAGGTGTTCGTCA
>CAYYYC010000121.1:0-6485 GCA_964475695.1 uncultured Rubrivivax sp. | reverse complement strand
CCAGCCCCACCGACACCAGGTTGCGCAGAGCCTGGTCCATCGTCAGGGTGCTGCCGGCCAGGGTGCCATCGGCCAGGCGCACGCCGCCCATGCACTTGTGCACCGTCTGCCGGCCCAGGCGGAAGGGGCCATCGGGCATGCCGGTGGCTGCTGTCGCGTCGGTCACCGCATACAGGCCGGGTATGGCCCGCAGAGCCGCGCGGATCGCCCCGGGATGCACATGCATCAGATCGGGAATCAACTCGGCCTGTGGGGCATGGGCCAGCGCGGCGCCCACGGTGCCGGGGGCTCGGTGGTGCATGCCGCTCATCGCGTTGAACAGGTGGGCGAAGCTGCTCGCGCCGCAGTCCAGGGCTGCACAGGCCTGCTCGTAGCTGGCCTCGGTGTGGCCGATCTGCACTCGGATGCCTGCGGCCACAAGCTCAGGAATCAGCGCCAGGTTGCCCTCGATTTCCGGAGCCAAGGTCACCAGGCGTATCGGTGCGAGCCGGCTCAGCGCCATCACCTCCTGCAGCAGCGGCGCCCGATGGAAGGCCGGTTGCGCGCCGAGCTTTCCCGGGCTGATGTAGGGCCCTTCCAGGTGCACGCCGAGCAGTCGCGCCGCGCCTGGGGCCCTTTGCGCACACTCGCTCGAAAGCGCCCGCAGTGCAGCTTCGATGTCCGGCAGGGGCGCGGTCATCGTGGTGGCCAGCATCGCGGTCGTGCCATGTCGCGCGTGCAGGCGAGCCATGGTGCGGCCGGCGCTGCCCGCATCCATGGTGTCGGCGCCGCCGCCGCCATGCACATGAAGATCGATGAAGCCCGGCAGGATGAGCACATCGCTGTGGCGAGCGCGGGAGGGGTCGCTGGGCGTGCCGCTGAGGCCGCGCACATGCGTGGCGTCGATTTCGATGTGCCCGTCGATGAAGCCTTGGGGCGTGAGGACCTGGCCTTGGAGCCGTCTCATTCGGAAAACACTCCCTTGATCGGTGAGCCGGCCAGGGCCGCGCGCAGCATCAGAACGGCGCCATGGGCGCCGTCGCCCTGGGGCTGGATGCAGCGCTGGCGCAGATCGGCGGGCCAAAGCGGCTGCAGACGCTGGCCGATGCTGCCGCTGACGACCACGGGAAGTTCCGGGCCTTGGGGCTGCAGCGCCCGTTCCAGCTCAGCCAACTGCGCTGCGCATCGCTGGAGCAGATGCAGGGCATGCGAATCGCCCGCCTGCGCCTGCTCAAAGACCATGGGCGCCAGCAGCGCATAGGCCTGCTGGCCGGCACCGGCGCACCAGGCGCCCACCGCTGCGCGGCTCAAGCCCACGATCGAGCCGACCTGACTGGCCAGCGAGCCCCCGATGGCGCGGCCATCCAGGACAGCCTGCCAATGGGCCACCGCGGCCAGGCCCAGCGAGGCCCCGCCGCCTTCATCCCCCACCGGAAAACCCCAGCCCCCGGCCATGCGCACTGAGCCATCGGGCCACCGCGCCGCCCCCACGCTGCCCGTGCCGGCGGCCACCACGACGCCGGGTCGCACACCATGCGCTGCCAGCAGCATCGTCGTGGCGTCGGAGTCGACAACCAGGGCCGCATAGCCGGGGTCCTCCGCAACGAAAGCGCGCCGGAGATCGGCGCGTCCGCCACCGGCCACCCCGATGCCCAGGGCGCAGGTGTGCGGCGGCGCTGTGGTCAACCCGGCCTGCGCGAATGCCGCCGCGATGGCCTGCCGCACATGCCGCCAAGCCTGCCCGATGCCCTGAGACAGGCCCGAGGGGCCCGACCGGCCCTCGCCGCACGGGCGCCCCTGCGCGTCATGCAGCCTGGCCCTCGTGGCGGAGCCGCCGCCATCGACGCCCAGGAAGTGAACCACACCCGGCAGCCGAGCAGCGCCGGACATGTCAGGGTGTGGAGCCCATGGCATCATCGACCAAGAGGGGTGGCCGCGGCGCCCCCAGCCTGAGGCTGCGCTGGCTTGTGCGTCATGACAGCGATCCTACGGGGTAATCGTCGCGGCCGCCGTGGCTCGCTTCTCGGAGAGTTCCTGTTGAAACCGACCTCACCCAACCCCTGGGCCTGGGTTCCGGCCCTGTATTTCGCGCAGGGCCTGCCATTTGCTGCGGTGATGACGCTGTCGGTGGTGATGTACAAGAACCTCGAGGTTTCCAACACCGACATCGCGCTCTACACCAGTTGGCTGTACCTGCCCTGGGTGATCAAGCCGCTGTGGTCGCCGTTGGTGGAGTTGCTGGGCACCAAGCGGCGCTGGGTGGTGGTGATGCAGTTCCTGGTGGGCGCGTTTTTCGCCTGTGTGGCCCTGACGCTGCCCACCGAGCGCTTCTTCCAGATGACCCTGGCCATGTTCTGGCTGATGGCCTTTGCTTCGGCCTCGCACGACATTGCCGCCGACGGCTTCTACATGCTGGCGCTCAAGCCGCACCAGCAGGCGGCCTTCGTCGGGGTGCGCTCCACCTTCTGGCGCCTGGCCAGCCTGAGCGGGCAGGGTGGCCTGGTCTATTTGGCCGGCGAACTGCAGGAGCGCAGCGGCAGCATGGTGCAGGCCTGGGTTGGCGTGTTCTGGCTGCTGGCGGCCGCGTTTCTGGCATTGGCGGCCTTTCATCTCGTCGTCTTGCCGCGGCCCGATGCCGACCAAAGCGCTCCGCAGGATCGCTCGCCCTGGGCGGGCTTTTTCGGGGTCTTCGCCGACTTCTTCCGCAAGCCGGGCATTCTGGTGATCCTCGGTTTTCTGCTGCTCTACCGGTTCCCCGAGGCCCAGCTGCTCAAGCTCGCCTCGCCCTTCCTGCTGGATCAGGCATCGGCCGGCGGTCTCGGCCTGAACACCAAGGAGGTGGGCATTGCCTACGGCACCGTCGGCATGACCGCCGTCACGCTGGGTGGCCTGCTGGGCGGTTGGGTGATCTCGCGCGTGGGACTGGACCGCGCGCTGTGGCCGCTGGTGCTCTCGATGCACCTGCCCAACATCGTCTTTGTGGCCCTGGCCCTGTGGCAACCGCAGAACCTGTGGCTGGTGGGCTCGGCGATGGCTGTGGAGCAGTTCGGCTACGGCTTTGGCTTCACCGCCTACATGATGTACATGATCCTGGTGGCTGACGGCCCGCACAAGACAGCGCACTACGCCATCTGCACCGGCTTCATGGCCCTGGGCATGATGCTGCCGGGCATGTGGAGCGGTTGGCTGCAGGACCAGTTGGGCTATCTCGCTTTCTTCATCTGGGTGCTGGTTGCGGCCGTTCCGTCGCTGCTGATGTGTGCGCTCATCAAGATACCCCCAGGGTTCGGGCGGCGGCTGGAAGAGCCCGGCGGGGAAGGAAAGGGCTCATGACGGCCCGTGTTCAGTCGCTGGATGCGTTTCGTGGCATGACGATCGCCGCAATGCTGTTGGTCAACAACCCTGGCCACTGGAGTCACCTCTATGGGCCTCTGGCCCATGCTCCATGGCACGGCTGGACCTTCACCGATTGGATCTTTCCCTTCTTTGTCTTCATCAGCGGTGTGGTCATGCCCATCAGCCTGGACCGTCGAGCCGCGGCCGGCGCTGATCGATTGGTGTTGCTGCGGCAGGCCTGGAGGCGAGGCTTGGCGCTCCTGGCCATTGGCCTGTTGCTCAACGCCGTGCCGCATTTCAGCTGGCAGGAGTTGCGGTTGCCCGGCGTGTTGCAGCGCCTGGGTTTGATTGCCATTCTTGCCGCGCCGATCGTGTTGTGGTGGGGATGGCGTGGCCGTCTGGCCTGGGCTGCGGGCTTGATGGTGGCGTATTCCGCCGTCATGCTGCTGGTGCCGGTGCCCGGCGCCGATGGTGTGGTGCGAGTGGGTTCGCTGGAGCCCGGGCAGGATGTGGGCGCCTGGATCGACCGCTTGCTGCTCGACGGTCATCTGTGGAAGCAGAGCCGAACCTGGGACCCCGAGGGCTTGCTGTCCACACTGCCGGCAGTCTCCAGTCTGTTGGCCGGCGTGCTGGCCGGCCAATGGCTGCTGGCCCCTGGGCCGGATCAGCAGGCCGCGCACCGGCTCATGGGTCTGGTGGTCGCGGGACTGCTGTGCCTTTGGATGGGAGAAATCCTGCACGCTTGGCTCATGCCCATCAACAAGAGCCTGTGGACGCCGTCGTATGTGATGAGCACCACCGGTTGGGCGCTGCTCATCCTCTCGAGCTTCCATTGGTTGCTCAACGCAGCGCCCAGTCAGCGCCTGCGTGTGGCCTGCGCGCGTCTGGCCCATCCGCTGGTGGTCTTTGGCGTCAACGCGCTGTTCCTGTTTGTGCTCGCGGGCCTCTTGGCCAAGGCGTTGGCCTTCATCAAGCCCGATGGCCTGCTCTCGCTCAAGGCATTGGCCTATGAGCGGTTGCAGCGGCTGGGCCTTGACCCGGTGGATACTTCCCTGCTGTATGCGCTGGGCTTTGTGCTCTTGATGTGGGTCGTGGCCTGGCTGATGTGGAGAAGGCAATGGTTCATCCGCGTCTGAATCCCAGCGCGCCGAGCGGTGGCTGCCTGGCTCCACGGGAAGACGGCGGCCGTCGGCGTTGGCTGCTGACGCTGGCTGCGCTGCTGGCAGGCTGCTCATCCCGAATGCCCGCCCCCGAGGCTGAGCCCACCGCCAGCGCCCGATGGCCCGCCGGCTGGTTGGCGGCGCCTGAGCTTCTGGGGCAATTGCCAGAGCCTGCCCGGGAATTCCGCGCCGCCTGGGTGGCCACGGTGGCCAACATCGACTGGCCCAGCCGCCCTGGGCTTTCCGCGGCAGCGCAGCGGCAGGAGATGCAGGCCATCCTCGACCATGCGGCTGAAACAGGCCTCAACGCAATCGTCCTGCAGGTGCGCACCAGCTGTGATGCGCTCTACGCATCCGCCCTGGAGCCGTGGAGCGAATTTCTCACGGGCCAGCAGGGCGTGTCACCCGGCTCCGACCCGCTGGAGCTGTGAGCGCAGCACGCCCACGCGCGCGGCCTCGAGTTGCATGCCTGGTTCAATCCCTTCCGTGCCCGCCATGCCGGCGCACGCTCTGCGGCCCACGCCCTGCATGTGAGCCGCAGGCACCCCGATTGGGTGCATGACTACGGTGACCTCCAGTGGCTGGACCCTGGCGAGCCCGAGGCGGCCGAACACACCCTGGCTGTGGTCTCCGATGTGCTCCGCCGCTACGATGTCGACGGAATCCACATCGACGACTATTTCTACCCCTATCCCGCCAGGCGACCTGGGGCCGCGGCCAGCGAGCCGGAGCTGCCTTTTCCGGATGACCGCGCCTTCGAGCGCGCGCAGGCGGCGGGCCTACGGCTTTCGCGCGATGACTGGCGGCGGCGCAATGTCGACGAGCTTGTCCGCGGCATGCACGAACGGGTGCGTCTGATCCGTCCCCAGGCGCGCTTTGGCGTGAGTCCCTTTGGGATCGGCAAGCCAGCGCTTCGCCCGCCCGGTATCAAGGGTTTCAGCCAGTACGACAAGCTCTATGCCGATGTGGAGCGTTGGCTTGCCGAAGGATGGATGGACTATCTGGCCCCGCAGCTTTACTGGCCGCGCGCGCAGTCTGCGCAGTCCTTTGCGGTGCTGCTGGACTACTGGCGCGCCCAGAACCGCCGCGGCAGGCACGTGTGGCCGGGCCTCTA
Organism: uncultured Rubrivivax sp.; assembly: GCA_964475695.1. GTDB lineage: Bacteria > Pseudomonadota > Gammaproteobacteria > Burkholderiales > Burkholderiaceae_C > RFTU01. The sequence goes on along the minus strand of CAYYYC010000121.1, from coordinate 896 downwards.
CACCAGTCGCATCAACGACCGCCCGGACTCCTGGCTGCCACAGGAAATCGAGGAACAGATTGCCCATGTGCGCCAGGTGGCCCCGGGCAGCGGCCACCTTCACTTCAGCATGGTGGCGCTGCTGCGCGACCGGCGCGACGTGGCCAGCCGGTTGCGGACCGGTCTTTATGCCCAGCCGGCGCTGGTGCCGGCCACGCCCTGGCTGGCATCGCCCGTGCAACAGCCATTGACGTTGGAGATCGCGGACCTGGGGTCGGCGCTCAAGCTGCGTCTGCGTTCAGCCCAGACGCCCGCTGATCTCAGGGCCTGGCAGCGACAGGTCCTCTGGCTGCGCCGGCGCGGCGCGTGGGAGTGCAACCCACATGCGTCGAGCGACATGTTGCTGCCCTCGGCTGGAATCGATGCGCTGGCCGCAGCGCCGTTGGACCGTGCCGGGAACGAGGGCCCGCGCACCGTGCTGCGTCGCGCGTGAGGCCGGCGCTCCTTGGGACCGGCCCGGCCCTCAATCGAGCTTGGCGCCCGAGGCCTTGACCGCCTGCGCCCAGCGCGGCATCTCGGCGCTCAGGAAATTGCGGAACTCCTCGGCGCCCAGATAAGCCGGATCCGCCCCTTGGGTCACCATGCGGTCTCGAATCTCAGGTGTGGCCAGAACCTGCCGAAAGGCCTCACTGAGCTTGGCCACCACCTCGCGCGGCGTGCCGGCCGGCGCCAGGAAGCCGTAGAAGCCCACCACCTCGAAGTCCTTCAATCCGGATTCGATGGCCGTGGGCGTGTCCGGCAGCGCCGGATTGCGCAGTCGGCTGGTCACGCCGATGGCCCGCACCCGTCCCTGCTTGTGGTAGGCCGCGGCCTGGGGAATCGACTCGGCCATGAATTGCACCTGGCCGGACATCAGG
>CAYYYC010000120.1:3451-6502 GCA_964475695.1 uncultured Rubrivivax sp. | reverse complement strand
TGACCACCACGAAGCTGTGATCGATGCGGACGACTTCGGCCGAGATCACTTCGCCTGAGCGCATGTCGCGCTTGCGCAGGCTTTCTTCGAACAGGGCGGCAAAGGATTCGCCGCCGGCGGTGGCTGTTTGGAGTTGAGACATGTGGTTTTCCTGGAAGCCGGGGGCCGTCATCGTATTCAGCCTGCCCGGCGGAGTTGCAGCCTTGGCTGCGGTTGATTGAACGGATCATCCGCTGCGGCTGGGCCCCCTTGCAGGGCTCAGGCCGCAAACTGATGGGCCAACGGGAAAAATCAGACGGAGACTTGATTCGGCACCGGCGGATTCAAACCCGGCAGCGATCGTCCCACCACCCCAGCACCTTGATCACCGAATCTTCGATGGAGGCGCCCGAGTTGTCGAACATCACCGCATCCTCTGCCGGGACCAGCGGCGCCACCCGTCGGGAACGGTCCCGACTGTCGCGCGCCTCCAACTCCAAGCAAAGGTTTTCGAGGTTAGCAGAAATCCCATTAGAAATCAATTGCTTAAGCCGGCGCTCCGCGCGCGTGGCCGCGTCGGCGGTGAGGTAGACCTTCAGGCGGGCATCGGGGAAGACCACGGTGCCCATGTCGCGCCCGTCTGTCACCAGTCCCGGCAGGCGCCGGAAGTCGAGTTGGCGCTGATGCAGGGCGGCGCGCACACCCGGGAGCGCCGAGACCCGGGAGGCCAGGGTGCCCGCGGTTTCCCGGCGCACCGCCTCGGTGATGTCCTGGCCGTCGAGCCAGATCCGGTTGGCCTCGAAGCGCAGGTTCAGGCCCGCGGCCATGGCGGCTATCGAAGCCTCGGCATCCCGATCGAGAACCTGTGTGGCCTCCCCGGACAACAATCCCCGAGCCTGGGCCGCCAAGCCCACAGCCCGGTACAGGGCGCCGGAGTCAAGGTAGTGCCAGCCCAATTGCTGCGCCACACGCTGCGCCAGAGTTCCCTTGCCGGAGGAACTCGGTCCGTCGATGGCAATGACTGGGATGTCCTTCGTATCGGCGCGCGCCAACGCAAACAGCGCTTCAAAATAATCGGGGAATGTCTTGCCGACGCAGCGAGGGTCCTCGATGCGAAGCGCAACACCCTCGGCGCCGGGTTGCGCCAGGGCATTGAAGGCGGCCAGCGACAGGCACATGGCCATGCGGTGGTCGTCGTAGGTTTGGACGCTGGCCTGCCGCCACTCCCGTGGCGCCGGGGGCGTCACCTCGATCCAATCCGGACCTTCCTCGACCCTCGCCCCCAGTTTTCGAAGCTCGGTGGCCATCGCGGCAATCCGGTCGGTTTCCTTGACCCGCCAGCTGCCGATGTCGCTCAGTCTCGTGGTGCCCTGCGCGTACAGGGCCATGACCGCCAGAGTCATGGCTGCGTCGGGAATGTGATTGCAGTTGAGTTCGATGGCGCGCAGCGGCCAAGCGCCTCGGCGCACTTCCAGCCAGCCCCGGCCCATCTGGACCTGGGCGCCCATGGCGCATGCGGCATCCACGAATCGGATGTCGCCTTGGATGGAGTCGGAGCCCACGCCTTCGATCCTCACCGGTTGCTCGGTGGCGGCGATGGCTCCCAGTCCAATGAAGTAGGACGCCGACGAGGCATCGCCTTCCACAGCGATGGAGCCTGGCGAGGCGTAGGCGCTGCCGCGGGGAATCGTGAATCGCTGCCACCCTTGGCGCCGAGTGTGGATGCCGAAGCGCTCGAGCAGTGCCAGCGTGATGTCGATATACGGCTTTGAGATCAGCTCGCCCTGAACTTCGATGACCACGTCGCGCTCGCCTGCCGCCAGCGGAAGGGCCAGCAGCAGTGCCGTGAGGAACTGGCTCGAGACATCGCCCCGCACCCGAACCGGGCCATCGAGTCGCAATCCGCCCTTGGCATCGCCGCTCAGGCGCAGCGGAGGAAAGCCTGGCTGTCCCAGCTCATCGATGGCGCAGCCCAGCGCGCGCAGGGTCTGCACCAGGTCCCCGATCGGGCGCTCATGCATCCGCGGCACGCCACGGACCTCAAAGCATCCGCCCTGCAGTGAGCTCAGAACGGCCAATGCCGCGGTCAAGGGCCGCATGGCCGTTCCCGCGTTGCCCAGGAACAGCTCGGCACGCTTGACCGGCAGGCGTCCGCCCAGACCGGTCACGGACAGCACTTCCCTTCCGTCCTGGGCTTGCCAAGCCAGGCCGCATCCCAGCTGTTCCAGGGCCTGGAGCATCACGCGGGTGTCGTCGGAGTCGAGCAGGTCGTGCACCTGGGTCACGCCTCGGCTCAGGCCCGCCAGCAGCAGCACCCGGTTGGAGATGCTCTTGGAGCCAGGAAGCCGGACCGTGCCGCCGACTTGGCGCATCGGGGGCAGGCCCAGGTGGGGGATGGCGTACATCGCGGGCTTTCGTGGGTTTTGGTTCCGCCCTCAGGCCGGATCATCGCCAGGCATGTCCGAGCTGTTGAGTCGCCAGGAATTGCGCACCGCCGAAGCCTCATCCACCAGGCGCGCCAGCCTCTGAAGGTCGCCCTGTGTCATGGCGGAGCGGAACTCCTGCAATGCCGCATCGAACTGGTGCAGTTGGGCCAGAACCTGATCGCGGTTGGCGCTGAGGATGTCGAGCCAGATCGCGCTGGTTCCTGCCGCGATGCGGCTGAAGTCGCGAAAGCCCGGGCCGGCCAGCGCCAGATGCCGGCCGGCGGCGACCTGCCCGGACACGGCTTGGATGTAGGCGAAGGCCAGCAGATGGGGGAGATGACTGACGGCGGCCAGAGATTCATCGTGCTGCAGAGGGGTCAGTCGGACCACACTGCACCCCACCGATTCCCAAAGCCACTGGGCGCGCGCCAGATGGTCGGCGGGGTTCTCCTCCAAGGGGGTGAGAATGCAACGGCGGTCGCGATACAGACCCGCCTCGGCGTTTTCAATGCCGCCCAGTTCCTTGCCCGCAATCGGATGCGCGGGCACGAATTGCCGGATCGCTTCGCCCAGAGCCTGTCGGGCCGCCTCAACCACATCGCGCTTGGTGGAGCCTACGTCCATCAACAAGGCCTGCGGCGATAAG
>CAYYYC010000120.1:0-3441 GCA_964475695.1 uncultured Rubrivivax sp. | reverse complement strand
CCGGAAGCGCTGGTTCAGAAGGAGCAGCGCCGCCGCAGCCTGCGAGAGTCTGAGGACGGCTGCCTCGCCGTCAGCGGCGGACAGAAGGGCAGCGTTCTGGAGGCGCGCCATCACCTCCTGCGCGGCGGCGTTCCGAGTCGCCGGCGGCTCGTTGGCGGTCCTCCGCCTGGCCTCCCTCACGACGGCCGCCTCAACCACGTCGCGCTTGGTGGAGCCCAGATCCATCACCAAGGCGTCGGCAGACAGGTGTGGCCTGGCCGATGCCAGCACCGAACCCGTGGCGCGCACCGGAACGGCCACCAGCACCAGATCGGCATCCGCCACGGCACGCGACACATCCTCCTCAGCCCGGTCCGCAATGCCCATGGCCTGGGCGCGCCTGGCGCCGTCCGGATTGCGGCTGCAGGCCACGACTTCACCCACCCGGCCAGCGGCTCTCAGAGCCATGGCAAACGACCCTCCCATCAGCCCGCAGCCCAGCAGCGCCAGTCGGCGAACCGGGAGATGCATGGCTGGCGTGCTGAAGCGGGCGGGCTGCTGGGCGGTCGTCATTTCAGGGAAGTGGCATGCGCTGTGGATGGGAGCGGCCGCCAGGCGGCTGGGCGGCGCCGGGCTCAGTCGTTGGCTGGGTATGAGCCCAGAACCTGAAAGTAGGCGCAGGACGAACGAAGTTCGCCCAGGGCCGCAGCAACTCTGGCTTCCTCAACATGGCCACGAATATCGATGTAGAAGTAGTACTCCCATTGCCCGCTCTTGGCCGGACGGGACTCGAACCGGGTCATCGAGACGCCGTGTGCCTTGAGCGGGGCCAACAGGTCGTGCACTGCGCCGGGCCGGTTCGGCACGCTGACCACGATGCTGGTGCAGTCGCGCCCCGTGGCCGCAGGCGTGGCCAGAGTCTGGGGAAGGCAGATCACGGCAAAGCGGGTGCGGTTGTAGGCCTCGTCCTGGATGGCGTGGTGCACGATGTGCAGGCCAAATTGGCTGGCGGCGCGTTCGCTGGCCAGCGCCGCCCAAGCCGGGTTGCCCGAGGCCAGTCGCGCACCCTCGGCGTTGCTGCTGACCGCACGGCGCTCGGCCTGAGGCAGATGCTGGGCCAGCCACGACTGGCACTGAGCCAGGGCCTGAGGATGGGCCAGAACCACCTCGATGCCCTGCAGGCTGCCTGACTGACGCAGCAGGTTGTGTCGCACGAGGAGACTGACTTCGCCCACCACATGGACGGGCGAGCGCAGGAACAGATCCAGAGTTCGCGCCACCACGCCTTCAGTCGAGTTTTCCACGCCCACCACGCCGAACTGCGCCGTGCCCGCCGCCGTGGCGTGAAAGACCTCATCGAAGCTCGCGCAGTGGATCAGGCTTGCCGCGCTGCCGAAGAATTCGATGGCCGCCTGCTCGCAGAAGGTGCCCTGCGGCCCCAGGACGGCCACCCTCTGGGGCGCCTCGAGTGCCAGGCAGGCGCTCATGATCTCGCGCCAGATGGCTGTGATGTGCGGATTGGGCAGGGGGCCTCCATTGGCCTGGGTGATGCGCTCGATCACTTGCGCCACACGGTCGGGACGGAAGAAGGGGCTGCCCTGGGCGCGTTTGATCGCCCCGACCTGTTCCGCCAACCGAGCGCGTTCATTGAGCAGCGCCAGGATCTGCCCATCCAGGGCGTCGATGCGGCCGCGCAAGGGGGCCAGGCTGATGTCCTTGGCCGTTGCACTGCCTGCCCGGTCGTCGTTCCCGGATGCGCTTGGGTCAGCCATGACGCCTCTGAAAGTCCTTCATGTGGTCAACCAGTGCCAACACGCCGTCCATGGGCATCGCGTTGTAGATCGAGGCGCGCAGCCCGCCCAATGTCTTGTGGCCTTTGAGTTGGAGCAAGCCGGCTTCTCGGGCTTGGTCCAGAAATCCAGCCTGCAGGCGCTCATCATGCAGGAAGAAGGGGATGTTCATGCGCGACCGTGCGTGAGGCGCCACCGGGTTGCGATAGAAGCCCCCCGAACCGTCGATCGTCGCATACAACAGGGCCGAGCGCGCATCGGCACGCTTGCTCATCGCCGCCACGCCGCCTTCGCCCTTGATCCACCCGAAGACCAGGCCTGCGATGTAGATGCCGTAGGTCGGCGGCGTGTTGTACATGCTCTGGGCTGCGGCCACCTGCCGGTAGCTGAAGGCGCTCGGACAGATCGCCATGGCGCGCTCGAGCAGGTCCTCCCGCACGATCACGATGGTCAGCCCGGCCGGCCCGATGTTCTTCTGCGCTCCGGCAAAGAGGAGGCCCACGCGGGAGAAGTCGATCTGTCGCGAGAGGATGTGCGAAGAAGCGTCGACCACCAGGGGAGCGCCGCAGCCCAAGGCCTGGAGGTCGGGCAGCTCATGGAACTCCACGCCATGAATGGTTTCGTTGGAGCACAGGTGCACATAGCGGGTCTGGGGGCTGATCCTCCAGTCCGCCAGGTCAGGGAGATCGGTGTAGCCCCCAGGCCGGCTGCTCGCTGCAACCCGGACAGCGCTGCAATACCGTTGGGCCTCGACGGCAGACTTTTCGCTCCACGCACCCGTGACGATGAAATCCGCTGGCCCGCCGAGCTCGCCGGCGGTCGGCCCGGCGAGATTCATCGGCACGATGGCGTTTTCGGCGATGCCGCCGCCTTGCATGAACAGGATCCGGAAGTGGCCGGGGATCGCCAGCAGGTCCCGCAGGTCGCGCTCGGCCTGCTGCGCGATCGACTCGAACTCCTGCCCTCGGTGGCTCATTTCCATGACGCCCAGGCCACTGCCTCGCCAATCGAGCATCTCGGCAGCGGCCTGTCTGAGCACGGGCTCGGGCAGGGTGGCCGGCCCCGCGGAGAAGTTGTAGGGCCGAGCCATGCCTAGGTCGGAGGGCCGTCGTCTTGGTCGGAGCCCCCGGGCAGGGACGGCCCGGAGGGGTCCTCTGCGGCCTCGGCATCGTCGTCCGCAATGCGCTGCAGGCCGCTGAGCTTGGAGCCGTCGTCCAGGGCGATCAGAGTGACGCCCTGGGTGGCCCGGCCGAGTTCGCGGATCTCGCCCACACGGGTGCGCACCAGCACGCCGCGATCGGTGATGAGCATGATTTCATCGGCTGGCCGCACCAGGATGGCTCCGATGACGCGCCCGTTTCGCTCGCTTTGCTGAATCGCGATCATGCCCTTGGTTCCGCGTCCGTGCCGGGTGTACTCCACGATGGCGGTGCGCTTGCCGTAGCCGTTTTCCGTCGCGGTCAGCACGCTTTGGTTTTCATCTTCGGCCACCAACAGGGCAATGACGCGCTGGCCTTCATCCAAGGCCATGCCTCGCACCCCTCGGGCGCCTCGGCCCACGGCGCGCACGGCGTCCTCGTCGAATCGGACAGCCTTGCCCCCATCGGAAAACAGCATCACATCGTGCTTGCCATCGGTCAGTGCGGCGCCGATCAGGTGGTCGCCTTCATCA
>CAYYYC010000119.1:481-6545 GCA_964475695.1 uncultured Rubrivivax sp. | reverse complement strand
CGCGCCAAGCGTGAGCTGGAGCGGCTCAAGCGGATCGCGAAGGCCGAAGGGGTATGGGAGGACCTGCGATTCCGGGACCGGATTGCGCTGCTGGAGGTGGACATCGTGGCCCTGGAGATGATGGTGCTGCGGGTGCTGAGCGCCGAGAAGAGCGGCAAGCAGTCTCTCGATGTGGCCGGGCTGCTCAAGATCCGCGGCAGCGAAATCCAACAGCGCTACAGCGAGCTGATGATGCAGGCGGCCGGGCCCTACGCCCTGCCCTTCATCAGCGATGCGATGGAGGCCGGCTGGCAGGGCGAGCATGTCGGCGCCGCCCACTGCGCTCCACTGGCAGGCACCTACTTCAACATGCGCAAGACCACCATCTACGGCGGCAGCAACGAAGTTCAGCGCAACATCGTGGCCCAGACTGTTCTGGGTTGAATCGGCCGGAGGCACACCCGATGGACTTTGAATTCTCCGATGACCAGATCGCCCTCGGCCAAGCCGTGGCGCGCTGGGTCGAAAGGGCGCATGGGTTCGAACGGCGCCATGCCCTGGCCAGGTCAGGCGGCGCCTCTCGGCCGGTGTATTCGGAACTTGCCGAGCTGGGCCTGACAGCCCTGACGGTCCCCGAAAGCCACGGCGGCATGGGGCTTGGCGCTGTCGAGGCCATGGTGGTGCAGCAGGAGCTCGGCCGCGGACTTGTCAGCGCGCCGTTTGCGCAGGCGGCACTGATCGCACCGGCGCTGCTCAGTGCGGGCCACGCCGAGTGCGCCCGGCGGTGGTTGCCCGCCATCGCCGATGGTTCGGCGCTGGTGGTGCTGGCGCATCAGGAACGCACGATGCGCTACTCGATGGGCCGGTGCGCGGCCACCGCCCAGGCCCAGGGCGCGCATTGGCTCTTGAGCGGACACAAGAGCGTCGTGGCCGCTGCCGACGAAGCGGACGCCTTCATCGTGCCGGCCGTGCGCGGGGGGGCGGTCTCCCTGTTCGTGGTGCAGCGGGACGCTCAGGGCGTCGATGTGGCGGGCTACCCCACACAGGATGGCGCGCGCGCCGGCGAGCTCAAGCTCAATCAGGCCCAGGGCACTCTGCTCGCGGAAGATGGCCTGGAGGCTTTGGAATTGGCGCAGGACATCGGGATTGCCGCGGTGGCTGCCGAGGCCGTGGGCGTGATGGACAGGCTGGTGGCCGCCACAGTGGCCTACCTGAACACGCGCAGGCAGTTCGGCGCAACCCTTTCCACATTTCAGGCACTGCGCCATCGGATTGCCGATGTCAAGATGCAGCAGGAGCTTGCGCGCTCGATGAGCTACTTCGCAACGCTCAAACTGGCCGAGCCCCGGACGCAGCGCCGCCGTGCGCTCAGCCAGGCCAAGGTGCAGATCAACCGCAGCGCGCGGTTCGTCGGCCAGCATTGCATTCAGATGCATGGCGGAATTGGCGTGACGGACGAGTGCAGTGTGAGCCATGACTTCAAGCGCCTGACGATGATCGAGATGGCCTGGGGCGACACCCCACACCATCTGGCGCAGGTCAGCGAGCTCATGCAGGACACGGCGGGAGTCTTCGCCTGAAACGCCCGGGCCGCGGTCCTGCCCGCGGGCGACTGAGCCTCGAGGATTTGCTTTACCGGCAGGGCTTTGGCAGCCGCCGGGAATGCCGGGCCTTGGTGCTGGCCGGGCGGATCGAGCTCGATGGCCGTTTGATGGAGGACCCTTCCTGGGCTCCGGGAACGGGCGCGACGGGCGACCCGGCGCTCGAGCGCCTGAGCCTGGTGGTGGATGGCGTCGGATGGCCCATCCGACGCCATGCGGTGCTGATGCTGCACAAGCCGGCGGGCTACGAATGCTCGCTCAAGCCCAGACACCATCCGGGTGTGATGGGGCTCATTGCGGCGCCCCTGCGCAACCGGGGCGTGCAGCCGGTGGGGCGGCTGGATCAGGACACCACGGGGCTCCTTCTGCTGACCGACGACGGCGTTCTCAACCATCGACTCACTTCACCGAAGTGGCATGTCCCCAAGCGCTATCGCATCGAATGCCGCCACCGGCTGGAGCCCGACACCGCCTCGAGGCTGCTTGAGGGCGTGACTCTGGACGACGACCCCTCGCCGGTGCGCGCTTTGGCGGTGGAGCCGCAGATCGATGGCAGGCCCCGCACCCTGCTCATGGTCATCGGCGAAGGCCGATATCACCAGGTCAAGCGGATGATCGCGGCCATCGGCAATCGGGTGGAATCGCTGCACCGCACTGCCATCGGCGGGCTCGAACTGGACCCATCCCTTGGCCCCGGGCAATGGCGCTGGCTCAGCCCGGCGGAAGATTCAGCGCTCAGATGTTCGGTGGGCTTGGATCCGGACGCGCGCCGGTGATCCGAGGCACAGCGCTCAGGTCACCGCACGCCAGCGCCGTGCGAAGGTCACCACCTCCTGGGCCACGGCCTCGCAGGCCTGGCCCACCGCTTCATCGCTGAGCCGACCGCTCGCATCGAAGGGCCGATTGGCCGTCAGGACGGCTGCCCCAAAGGGTGTGGGCCAGCCTCTGAGTGCATGCACCACGCCACGCAGCGCCATGAGCGTGGAGCCCAAGGCCTGAGCCCCATCGGCGCAAACGATGCAGCCCACAGCGCGGTCCTGCAGATAGGTCCTGGGCCCCTGGCGCAAGTCTTCGGCGTAGTCCAGAGCGTTTTTCATCAGCCCGGACAGCGAGCCGTGGTACGAGGGCGTGGCCAGGATCAGGCCGTCGCAGCGGCCCAAAGCCTCCACCAAAGCCCGAGCCCGGGGACTTCGTTCGGCTCGGCTGGCGTCATAGATCTCGGCGGGCAGGTCCGGGCCGGAGAGCAGTTGCACCCGACAACCCATGGTCTGCGCCCGGTCCAGGGCCAGACGCAGACAGAGCTCGGTGGTTGATCCCGAGCGCGGAGTGCCTCCGATGCCGACGATCAGGGGGGTCTGGTCCATTGGCCTCAATCACGCAAAAGGCGCCCAGTCTATCCGGGCCGAGCCTTGCGCCCGAACGCCCGGTGCCTGGTCGGATAATCCGGTCGATGAAGGTGTATCGAGCGCGGCGTCCCGCATCCGGTCCAGCCTGCGCCCTGACCATCGGCAACTTCGACGGCGTGCATCGCGGCCATCAGGCCATGCTTGCGCTGCTGTGCAATGAAGCCAGGCACAGGGGGCTGCCGGCCTGCGTCATGACCTTCGAGCCCAACCCGCGAGACTACTTTGCGGCACTTTCGGGCAAGGCCGAGCAGGCGCCCGCGCGCATCGGATCGCTCAGAGACAAGCTGCTCGAGCTCAGGCGGTGTGGCGTGGATGAAGTCGTCGTTGCCCGCTTCAATGCGGCCATGGCTGCGCTGAGCCCCACCGATTTCATCGAGCAGACCCTGCTGGGCGACCTCAAGACAGCCTATGTGCTCGTGGGAGACGACTTTCGCTTCGGTTCGCGCCGCGCCGGAGACTATGCGCTGCTGGATGCCCACGGCGGGCCGCGCGGCCTGGATGTGGCCCGGATGCTGAGCTACGAGGTCCACGGGCTGCGCGTGTCGAGCTCGGCCGTGCGCCAGGCCCTGGCCGAAGGCGACATGGCCGCGGCGGCTGCGTTGCTCGGGCGGCCCTATCGGATCAGCGGACATGTGGGGCACGGCAGGAAGCTGGGTCGGCACCTCGGGGCCAGCGGCGCAGGCTGCCAGGACGGCTTTCGCACCCTCAACATCGCCATCGCCCACCCGAAACCGGCGGCGATGGGCATCTTCGTCGTTCAGGTCCATGGCCTGGACAGCAATCCCCTGCCCGGCGTGGCGAGCCTGGGGGTGCGCCCCACCATCGAGGATGCGGGCCGGATGCTGCTGGAGGTGCACTGCCTGCACTGGCCCTTGGGGCCGGAGGATGGCTATGGCCGGCTCGTGGGAGTGGACCTTCTTCACCGGCTGCATGAGGAGCGCCGATACGAAGGCCTTGACGCCCTGCAGGCCGGCATAGCCCAGGATGTGCGCGATGCTCGGGCCTGGCTGGCGTCGCAGCAGCTCGGCGGCTTCGGGCGCTAGAACCGACGGCCCACGCCGATGCTCAGCGACAGGAAGCGAGGCTGCTGCACGATCGGGCTGCGGGCAGCCTGGCGCACCAATGAGGCCGCGGACACGCCCCCGTAAGCAACCCACCCTCGACCCCAGTCCCGGCGCCAATTGGCCAAGGCGCGAACCTCGCTCCAGCCCGATTCGAGGCGGTAGGCCGAGTAGCGGGTCCGCGCGGCGTCCTCGAGACTGACGCCGTGCAGCATGTTGGCCTGGGCAGAGTCCAGCCACACGGCCGCCAATCCAGCCGAGACGCGCCAGCGGCGCTGGTCCATGAATCCGGGCCGCCAGTCGTGCAGCACGATGGTCTCGAGGCTGCTCCCGCTGCCCCGACCCGAGACATCGGCGCGCCATGCTGTGATCACCTCCCATTGCGGGTCCACACGCCAGGCCATCTGCAATCGCCCACGCCAGTGGGCGGGAATGTTGTGCAGTCCTTCAAGGCCGTGGACATCGCTGCTCGTGCGGCCCTGGTTGAACTGCAGTGCCAACTTCATCGACAGACGCCCGCGGGACAACACATCGGCTGAGAGTCCGCTTTCCGTGGGCTCACCCGACCGGCTGGCCAAGGGGCCGTCGTTGCTCAGCGTCAGGCGTCCCCACCGAAGCACCAGGTTCGGGACGAGCGATGCCTTGGAGTCGGCTGAGCCGGGGTAGCTGGGCCGCTGGTGCAGCGAGGCCCCCAATGCCAGAAGCCGGGGCTCCCATCCTGCACCCGGCCATGCCGCAATACCCTGTCCGCGGGCAGGCGCGGTCAGCGCGGTCGGATCCACAGGGCCGGTCGAGGACTCCTGTGAAAGCTCGCCTGCCAGGCCATCGCCACCGCCCAGGGCACCAACCAAGGCCGCCGCCAATGCCGCCGGAGCGCCCACACAGGCCCCCGGCCCGCGGGCCGAAGGACAGATCCCATGACGGGCTGAAGTTACACTCGACCCATGCATCACAAGGGATTCCCGTCAACCCCTGCGCTCTGGGCGTTGGCTTGGCACGGCACGCGCACCCGCCGCCAGACCACACGCGACCGAATTCGCTGCTGAGTCCGACGGGCCCACGGCCGATTTGCCAGCGACTGTCATCCTGATTGATGCTGCCGCAGGACCGGACGGCAACGATTGAGCGTCCTCCACAAAGCGAATCCCGCCGGCCCTCCTCGAGCGCAAGCGTCCCGATCCGATCGCCGCCTTGCCTGCGGTCACCGCCAGACACCGAAATGAACCACGAACCACGAAGCGCCGCAGCGTCATCGACCCCTGAAGGGGGCGATCACCGCCACACGCTCAACCTGCCCGACACGCCCTTTCCCATGCGTGGCGACTTGCCCAAGCGCGAGCCTGCTTGGGTGGCGCAGTGGGACCAGGAAGGCCGCTACCGGCGACTGCGCGATGCCCGCCGTGGCCGTGCGCTGTTCGTCCTTCATGACGGGCCGCCGTATGCCAACGGTCAGATTCATATGGGGCATGCAGCCAACAAGATCCTCAAGGACATGATCGTCAAGGCCCGACAACTCGCCGGCTTCGATTCACAGTATGTGCCGGGGTGGGACTGCCATGGCCTGCCGATCGAGAACGCCATCGAAAAAAAGCATGGGCGTCACCTCAGCCGGGACGACATGCAGGCCAAGAGCCGTGCCTACGCCGCCGAACAGATCACCCAGCAGATGGCGGATTTCAAGCGGTTGGGCGTGCTGGGAGACTGGGAACGCCGCTACGCCACCATGGACCCGGCCAACGAGGCCTCACAGATCCGTGCCTTCAAGCGGGTGATCGAACGCGGCTTCGTCTACCGCGGGCTCAAGCCCGTGCATTGGTGCTTCGACTGCGCATCCTCGCTGGCCGAATTCGAAATCGAATACGCCGACAAGAAGAGCACGACGCTGGACGTGGCCTTCCCGTGCGGGCAGCCAGACCGTCTGGCCACGGCGTTCGGCCTGGAAAGGCTCGCCGGTCCGGCATTTGCGGTGATCTGGACGACGACCGCCTGGACGATTCCGGCCAACCAGGCGCTCAAT
>CAYYYC010000119.1:0-471 GCA_964475695.1 uncultured Rubrivivax sp. | reverse complement strand
ATCCGGCACTGGAATACGCGATGGTGCAAACCGAGCGAGGCCTCTTCATCGTCGCCGCCTCTCTGGTGCAACGCTGCCTGGAGCGTTGGGGTCTCGCGGGAGAAGTCTTGGCCACGACAGCCGGCGAGCGGCTCGGAGGCATCGAGTTTCGGCACCCACTGGCCCAGAGTGATCCGGGCTATGACCGCCCCAGCCCGGTGTTCTTGGCCGAATACGCCACTGCCGACGAGGGCACCGGCATTGTTCATTCCTCGCCGGCCTATGGCCTGGACGACTTCAACTCCTGCCGCGCCAACGGCATGGCTTTGGATGAGATCCTCAATCCGGTGCAGGGCGGCGGAACCTACGCGGCGGACTTCCCCGTTTTCGGCGGCCTGCACATCTGGAAGGCGGTGCCCGTGGTCATCGCGGCCCTGCGCGAGGCTGGACATCTGCTCAACACGACCGAAATCCAGCACAGCTACCCCCATT
>CAYYYC010000118.1:3723-6576 GCA_964475695.1 uncultured Rubrivivax sp. | reverse complement strand
AGCGAGAGGAGCCTATCACTTCGTGTCCGGGTGGTGGCCAACCGTACTCAGGGCTCGGGCCTGGCGCCTCTCCATGGAGTGGGCTGCTCGGCCGAGGGTTGTCGCGCGAGATCTTGTTGATAGTAACCCTCGAAAAAGCTCAGCATCGCAGCGGCCCGTTGTTCACATTGATCCCCGCGCAGGCATGCCGAATCGAATCCGCAGCGCTCCAGAATAGGGAGCATGTCCAAGACGACATCGCCCGTGGCCTGGATCTTTCCCTTGAAACCCACTCGGCTGCGCAACAGCCAGGCCTGGCTGTAGGCGCGCCCGTCAGTCCATTTTGGAAAGTCCAACAGGATGCAGCCGATGGAGTGCAGCCCAGCGGTGACAACCTCGGGATCCTGATCGTTGGGCAGACGGACAGCCCACGGCCGACAGTGGTTGGGCTCGTCGAGCAAGGCTTGCCATTGGACAAGGTCGAGCGCGTCGACCGCCTGCTCGACAATGATCATGAGACTGCCGCGGGTGCTGAACCCGCTGTCGGGCGGCGTATCGCATCGGCGGCTTCCCGGAATGGCGCCACCCCCAGTCGGCGGATCGCGTCGACGAATATCTCAGAAGGGCCCCGGAGCGCGCGAAACGCCTCGATGACCGCCTCCACTGCATCGACGATTTCTTCTGCGCTGAATGCCGGCCCGATCACGCGGCCGGGGACAGCTGGACCGGACCGCTCGCTTCCGTCGCTGCCTCCCAGGGAGATCTGGTACCACTCCTTTCCATCCTTGTCGACGCCCAGGATGCCGATGTGGCCGCTGTGGTGATGGCCGCAGCTGTTGATGCATCCGCTCAAGTGCAGCGACAGCTCCCCGATGTCGTGTTCGTCATCCAAGTCCTGGTAACGCTCGGCAATCGCCGCGGCAACCGGCGCAGACCGGGCGTTGGCCAGAGAACAGAGATCACCACCCGGGCATGCAATCAAGTTGGTCAGCAGACCGACATTTGGCCGCGCAAACCCAGAATCCCGAGCTGCCAACCAAACAGCGGGCAGGTCCTCTTCTCTCACCCACGGCAGGACGAGATTCTGCTCATGGCTCACTCGTGCCTCACCGAGGCTGAAGCGCTCTGCCAGGTCCGCCGCCTCGGCCATCTGCTCGGCTGAGGCATCCCCAGGGGCAGACCCCAACCGTTTGAGGGACAGCGCGACGCATCGGTAACCCGCGATTCGATGCGGCATCACATTTCGCTCCAGCCAACGCGCGTACTCGCGCGTGGCGGGGACCACTGCAGACCCGCGGCTCGTCCTCAAAATTTCTGGGATGCCGGGGTGAAGACTCTTCTCGGCCGAGGGCGGACTGGAAAAGAAGCGGGCCGCCCGATGGAACTGCTCATCGGTGATCGGCTGAGCCACGAACCCGTAGCCCTGGGCGCGAATGGCCGCGTACTCGGTGTGCACCATCTGCACGAACCGCTCTCCCTCGGCTCTGACCAGCACTTTGATGCGCGCTTTGTAGATGTTGTTGCGCTGGCCAAAGCGGTTGTAGACGCGAAGAATGGCCTCCAGAAACAGCAGGATGTCGCGGGCTGGTACGAAGGGGGCCACCAATGATCCGATGATGGGTGTGCGCCCCATCCCGCCCCCCACGAAGACCTCAAAGCCCAGAGCGCCATCGCTGTTGCGCACCACCTTCAGTCCAATGTCATGCACCTGAACGGCAGCGCGATCGCCTTCCGAGGCACTCACCGCAATCTTGAACTTGCGGGGCAAAAAGCTGAACTCAGGATGAAAGGTCGACCACTGGCGAAGCAGCTCGCAATATGGACGCGGATCGACCAGCTCGTCGGGGGCCACGCCAGCGAAGTGGTCAGAAGTGACATTGCGTACGCAGTTGCCGCTGGTCTGAATTCCATGCAAGTCGGCCTCGGCCAGCAGATCCATGACATCGGCGCTCCGCTCCAGGGGGATCCAGTTGAACTGGACGTTCTGACGGGTGGTGAAATGTCCGAATCCGCCTCGTTCGCTGGGTTTTCCCTTGTCCTGAAGGTCGAATTCCCGGGCGATGCGCGAGAGTTGACGCAGCTGCCGGGCTGAAAGCACACCATAGGGAACGGCGACCCTGAGCATCGGAGCATGGCGTTGCACATACCAGCCGTTCTGCAGCCGCAGGGGGCGAAAGTCCTCCTCAGACAGTTCACCGCTCAGATAGCGAGCCAGCTGGTCACGGTACTGGGCAGCCCTGGCTCTGACAAAACGGCGGTCGAATTCCGAGTAGCGGTACATGATGGGATGCCACTCTAGGCAACAGGAGTGCCTCGCCCAAGTGCGAATTTCGATGCTGCTCATGCCAAAACCGTCTTTGGCCCGATCGCGGCCTTTGACTACATTGGCAACGATGAAAACAGCCCAGTCTCCCGCCTCGAAAGTCCGCACGACCGACCTCCTCGATGGCCGAATCGCCACGGCGAGCGCCATCCTGGCGAATGCGGCGGCTTGCCCCCGGGCAGCGCTGTCAACGAGCTTCGGTGCCGAGGACATGGTGCTCCTGGACCTGATCGTTCGAAACAGACTCCCGATTGAGATCTTCACGCTCGACACGGGGAGGCTTCATGAAGAGACCTATGCACTGATGCAGCAGACCGAGGAGCGCTACGGGCGGGTCTTTGAAGTGGTCTTTCCGCCGGCTCAAGCGGTTGAAAAGGTCGTTGCCGTCTATGGCATCAATGGCTTCTTCGATTCGATCCAGGCCCGCCGGGCCTGTTGCGATGCTCGAAAGGTTCAACCGCTTGAAAGGGCGCTCTTGGGTCGGGGCGCTTGGGTCACCGGCCAGCGCGCTGAGCAGTCTGTCACGCGGGCGGGGCTGTCGGCCAGCGAGC
>CAYYYC010000118.1:1229-3713 GCA_964475695.1 uncultured Rubrivivax sp. | reverse complement strand
GGGGGCGGCCCCGCGCAGCTCGCGCGCCCCCTTGGCGATCTGGCGCACCTCGGCCGGGGAGAGCGAGCCGGACCCGGCGAGGGGTCTGCTCAAGTTCAATCCCTTGCATGACTGGAGTGAGGCCGAAGTCTGGAACTACCTCAAACGGCACCAGGTCCCGTCCAATGCATTGCACTCCCGGGGCTTTCCGAGCATCGGCTGCGCGCCGTGCACTCGGGCAATCACCTTCGGCGAGGACGCTCGCGCAGGTCGGTGGTGGTGGGAGCAGCCGTCATCACGCGAGTGTGGGCTGCACACTCGACCACTGGAGAGCTCGGCGGAGGAGCCCGTTTGAGCGAGACACCGGCGGTGTGGTTGGTTGGAGCCGGCCCGGGAGACCCCGAGCTGCTGACACTCAAGGCCGTACGCGTGATTGCCTCGGCTGACGTGATTCTGATCGATGATCTGGTTGACCGGCGGGTGCTGGCCCACGCCAGACCTGGGGTCAGGGTTGTGCACGTCGGCAAGCGCGGCGGACGCCCCTCAACATCGCAGTCCCACATCGAGAGGTTGCTCATTGGGGAGGCGCAGCGCGGGTGTCGAGTGGTGCGCCTCAAAGGTGGCGATCCATCGGTACTGGCGCGAGGATCGGAGGAGATTGAGGCGATCCGTGCTGCCGGGCTGCACGTGGAGATCGTTCCCGGAGTCACGGCGGCTCTTGGAGCCGCCTCGGATCTCGGCCTCTCTCTGACGGACCGCCGAGAGTCTCCGGGGGTGGCTCTGGTGACTGGGCGCGCCAGAGAAGGCGGAGATGAGCCCGATTGGCAGAGCTTGGCGCGCAGCGGTCTGACGCTGGTCATTTACATGGCCACGCACCGGGCCAGTGCGATCGCCCGTTCGCTGCTTCGAGGTGGACTCCCGCCTGGCACCCCCGTGGTCATGGCGCGAAACGCCACGCTGGAGAGTGCAGACTATTGGGCAACGACGCTGGGTGCGCTCGGCCAAGGGCTCGAGGATTGGACTCCGGGTGAAGGGCTGGGCCCGCCGGGCGTCCTGATCGTGGGCGAGGTGATGCGCGGGGCGATGGCCTTGTCCGCCGCTCGCCATGGGTATCGGGCCCGCTCGCTCGCTCGGCTGCCCGCTGCAATTCATGCCGACGGGGAGGCTGACTTCCAATGCGAATCGGCGTGATTCTTCTGGCCCACGGGTCTCGAGACCCAGCCTGGGGTGAGGCCCTGCAGGCTTTGGCGGGCGAGTTGCAGGCTCGAGACCAAGGCCTTGCGGTGGGCAGCGCCTACCTGGAATTGCAGGCGCCGACGCTGACGGCTGCCATCGATCGGCTGCTGCACGCCTGCCCGGGGCTGAATCTGGTCTGGGTGTGCCCGATATTCTGGGCCGCCACCGGACATGTTCAGCGGGACATACCCGCTTTGCTGGCACGCGCGCAAGCAGAGCATCCGGGCGTGGATTTCGGACTGCTGCCCGCGTTGTCTGGCCTTCCCGGGATGTTGCCCTTTCTCTCGCAGACTCTCTCAGGCTTGGCGAGGGAATTGCCCCCTGCGTTGCATCGCGCATAAGCAAGCGCCCAATTCTTCTTTGCCGTTCCGTTGACCGCTTCCTAGACTGAGTGCGACTCACCAACCACGTGTCCGAAGGAGCAATGCAATGGCCCCAACAACCAACCGCCGCCTCATTTTTCGCCGCATGGCCGCTCTCCTGGCGGCCAGTGGATTGACCGCCGTCGCGCCCGTCCTGGCCCAGGCGCCGCTGGAGTTGCTCAACGTCTCCTACGACCCCACCCGAGAGCTCTATGCGGAGTTCAACCAGGCGTTCGCCCGTCACTGGAAGGCCAAGACCGGCCAAGAGCTCAGAATCAAGCAGTCCCATGGAGGATCGGGCCGCCAAGCCCGATCGGTGATTGATGGGCTCGAAGCGGATGTCGTCACGCTTGCACTTGCGGGGGACATTGATGCGCTGGTCAGGAATGGAGCCTGGCTGGCCGCAGACTGGCAGAGGCGACTCCCACACAACTCAGCGCCATACAGCTCCACCATCGTTCTGGTGGTTCGCGCGGGAAACCCCAAGGGGATCAAGGATTGGGATGATCTCGTCAGGACCGACGTGAAGGTGATCACACCCAACCCCAAGACCTCGGGAGGGGCTCGCTGGAATTACCTCGCGGCCTGGGAGTTTGCGAAGCGAAAGTACGGCGGCGACGCCAAGGCGCGAGACTTCGTCAGCCGCTTGTATGCCAATGTCCCAGTCCTCGACACGGGGGCCCGCGGATCGTCGGTCACCTTCGCGCAGCGCAATCAAGGAGATGTCTTCATTTCCTGGGAAAACGAGGCCTATCTTCTTGAAAAGGAATTCGGAAACAAGGTGGATGTTGTCTACCCCTCCTTGAGCATCTTGGCTGAGCCACCGGTGGCCGTTGTCGACCGAAATGTGCAGCGCAAGGGCACTCGTCGGATTGCCGAAGAGTACCTGCGGCACCTCTATTCCGAA
>CAYYYC010000118.1:0-1219 GCA_964475695.1 uncultured Rubrivivax sp. | reverse complement strand
CGGCAAGCACTTTTATCGGCCGTCAGTCTCTGCCGCGGCTCAGGCGCGCCATTCGGCGAAATTCCCCAAGATAAGGCTGTTCAGCATCGACGAAGCCTTTGGCGGTTGGGCCAAGGCCGATCGGGACCACTTTGCCGACGGGGCCAGCTTTGATCAGATCTACGTCAGGAAGTGACTCGATGTCGCCGGCTTTGCCCGCCCAAGCCTCGAGCCCGAGCCGCCCCTCGGCGTGGCGCAGCCAGCGTCGCGTCCTGCCCGGGTTTCACCTGACGCTGACCTACACCCTCGTTTATCTGGGACTGATCGTCTTGATTCCTCTGGTCGCGCTGGTCTCAAAGACATTGAGCTTGAGCCTCGAGGACTTCTGGTCAGCCGTGGGCTCGCCCAGGGTGGTCGCGTCATACCAGCTGACCTTCGGCGCTTCGCTGCTGGCCGCGCTGGTCAATCTTTTTTTTGGACTTCTGGTTGCCTGGGTCCTGGTTCGCTATGAATTCCCGGGAAAGCGTGTCGTTGATGCATTGGTGGATTTGCCATTTGCCCTTCCAACGGCGGTGGCCGGAATCTCACTCACCGCTCTGCTGGCAGGCAATGGCTGGGTCGGCCGATTCTTTGAGCCCTACGGCATACAACTGGCCTTCAACCCGACAGGTGTCGTCATCGCCTTGATCTTCATTGGGCTGCCCTTCGTGGTCAGAACGGTCCAGCCGGTACTTGAGGATGCCGAAAAGGAGTTGGAGGAGGCGGCCGCCTGTCTGGGAGCCAGTCGTTGGAAGACCTTTGCGCATGTCATCTTTCCATCGATCCTTCCAGCCTTGCTGACAGGCTTTGCGCTGGCCTTTGCGCGCGCGATCGGCGAGTATGGTTCAGTGATCTTCATCGCGGGCAATATGCCCATGATTTCAGAGATCACTCCGCTGATCATCATCGGCAAGCTTGAGCAGTACGACTACGCCGGCGCAACGGCGGTTGCGCTCGTGCTGCTGATGATCTCTTTTTGCATGTTGCTGGTGATCAACGCGCTGCAGACCTGGCAGCGCCGCCGATCCGGAGGCCAAGCTTGAGCGCGCCCGGTGGCCGCTTGACCAATCCTCTGCAGGAACCTGCATGGGTCCGGTTTGCCTTGATCACCGTGGCTTTGGCGTTCATGCTGGCATTTCTGGTGCTGCCTCTGGTCGCGGTGTTCTCCGAGGCGCTGCGAAAGGGCTGGGATGCCTACTGG
>CAYYYC010000117.1:0-6615 GCA_964475695.1 uncultured Rubrivivax sp. | reverse complement strand
CCTGTTTGTGATCAAGGGCGGCGTGATCTACACGCCCGACCTGTCGGCCGGCGCGCTCAACGGCATCACGCGCAACACCATCTTCCACATCGCCAAAGACCTGGGCCTGGAGATCGTGCAGAAGCGCATCACGCGCGATGAGGTCTACATCAGCGACGAGGCATTCTTCACGGGAACCGCAGCCGAGGTCACGCCCATCCGCGAGCTCGACCGCATCGAGATCGGGGCCGGTTCGCGCGGGCCGATCACCGAGAAGATCCAGAGCGCCTTCTTCGACATCGTGGGCGGGCGCAACGGCAAGTACGCCCACTGGCTGAGCAAGGTGTGACCATGTCCGAGCCCAATTCCGTCGTCGAAGTCACTGCCGCCGAGTTGCAGGGGCCCGGCGTCGTGTTCTGCCCCAACCCACGCATGCCGCTGTGGAGCAACCACCCCCGGGTCTTCATCGACCTGTCGCATGAGGGCCACGGCCGGTGCCCGTATTGCGGCACCGAATATCGGCTCAAGGCGGGCGAAACCCTCGCGCACGGGCATTGACCCGGGGCGTGGGCGCGGCAGGCGATCTTTCCGTGGCAGCACAACCGGCCGCCGGCCCGCGGGAGTTCGTGCTCACGCTTTCGTGCCGCGACACTCAAGGCATCGTGCATGGCGTCTCGGGCCTGCTGTACGAGGCCGGTTGCAACATCCTGGATTCGCAGCAGTTTGGGGACGTGCACGGCCCGGACGCGACGGGGTTGTTCTTCATGCGGGTCCACTTCGAGGCGCCATCCGGGCTGTGCGACGCCGCCGCCCTGGCGCAGCGATTCGAGCCGGTCAGCCGGCGCTTCGGCATGGAGGCGTCCTTCCACGGTGTCGGTGAGCGGTCGCGCCTGCTGCTGCTGGTCAGCCGACACGGTCATTGCCTCAATGACCTGCTTTTTCGCTGGCGAAGCGGGCAACTGCCCGTGGATATTCCAGCCATCGTCTCCAATCACCCGGACTTTGCCGACCTGGCCGCCAGCTACGGCGTGCCCTTCCACCACCTGCCCCTGCCGGCACACGCCAGCGCCCAGGACAAGCGGGCCCAGGAGATGCAGATCGAGGCCCTGGTGGCCCGGGAGCGCATCGATCTGGTGGTGTTGGCTCGCTACATGCAGGTCCTTTCGCCGGAATTCTGCGCCGGCCTTCGCGCCCGAGCCATCAATATTCACCACAGCTTCCTGCCCAGTTTCAAGGGCGCCAGGCCCTACGACCAGGCACACGCGCGCGGCGTCAAGCTCATCGGGGCCACCGCCCATTACGTCACCGCCGACCTCGATGAAGGGCCGATCATCGAGCAGGATGTCGAGCGCGTGGACCACAGCCTTTCCGCCCAGGATCTGACTGCCGTGGGACGGGATGTGGAATGCGTGGTCCTGGCACGAGCGGTGCGCTGGCATGTGCAGCGCCGCGTGCTGACCAACGGCCACAAGACCATCGTGTTTCGGTAGCGCCTGAAAATGACCGGCAACAAGCCCAGGACCGCGGCCCTGATGTCCACGCCCCAGGACATCGAAGCGCAGTTCTACGAAGCCCTGCAGCGGGCCGACATCGAAGCGCTGATGGCGGTGTGGAGCGACGATGAGGAGATCGTCTGTGTCCACCCCGGGGGGCCTCGCATCGTGGGTGCCGCCGCGATTCGCGCCACCTTCGACGCCATCTTCGCCAACGGCGCCATTGCGGTGCACCCGGAAAAGCTGCGCGCGGTCAACAGCGGCCACTGTGCTGTGCACAATGTGCTGGAGCGGGTGGACATTTCGACCGATGAAGGCCCGAACACCGCGTGGGTGATCGCCACCAACGTCTACATCAAGACCGACCACGGCTGGCGGTTGGTGGCCCACCACGCCAGCCCGGGCTCGCCACGGGAGATGCAGGAAGTGGCCGAGCCGCCGTCGGTGCTGCACTGAGCCGGCAGCCGAGCATGCGCGACTACACCGCCCCGCTGTGGCTGCCCGGCGGGCATGCGCAGACGATCTGGCCGGCCCTCTTTGGACGGACCGTGGCGCAAGGCCTGGATGAGCCCCGCTTCGTGAGGCAGCGCTGGGACACGCCCGACGGCGACTTCATCGATGTGGACTTTCTCGACAGCACCGCCGAAGCCGGCGTGCCGGATGCCCGCGCCCCCTGTCTGGTTCTGTTTCATGGGCTCGAGGGCTCGTCTCGCAGCGGGTATGCCAGGGCCTTCGCCGGCGAGGCGCGGCGGCGCGGTTGGCGCTATGCGGTGCCGCACTTCCGCGGCTGCTCCGGCGAGCTCAACCGCGCGCCTCGGGCCTACCACTCGGGGGACCATGAGGAGATCGGCTGGATCCTGCAGCGCATGCGGGCCCTCAGCGCCGCTCCACTGATGGCCGTGGGCATTTCGTTGGGGGGCAATGCCCTCATGCGCTGGGCTCAGGAGGCCGGCCAGGCTGCAGCGGCTACCGTCCGCGCGGCAGCCTCGGTGTGCGCGCCGCTGGACCTCACGGCCTCGGGCGACGCGATCGGCTCAGGTCTGAACCGGCTGATCTACACGCGCATGTTTCTGCGCACCATGAAGCCCCGCGCCTTGGCCAAGTGGGCCCAACACCCCGGGCTCTTCGACCGGCAGCGGCTGCTGGCCGCGCGTGACTTGCGCGAGTTCGATGATGTTTTCACCGGCCCCCTTCACGGCTTCAGGGGCACCGACGACTACTGGGGTCGCGCCTCAGCCAAGCCGCACCTGCGACGCATTCGGATTCCGGCGCTGGCCCTCAATGCCCGGAACGACCCCTTCATCCCGGCGTGGTCGCTGCCCGAGCGCTCAGCCGTGGGCTCCTGGGTGGAGTTGTGGCAGCCCGAGCAGGGCGGTCACGTCGGCTTTCCCAGGGGCGTGCCGCCGGGGCATGTGCGCGCCATGCCCGAAGCCGTCTCGGACTGGCTTTCACGGGCGTGACGCGCGGGTGACGCAAGCCCCGCAGGGGCCGATACTGACGCCATGGACGAGATCGTCAAGGCGGCCCTGAGGAAGTGGCCGCAGGTGCCTGCCTGCTACGGGTGGCTGGCATTGGATGCGCGCGGGGATTGGTACATGCGGGACGAACGCGTGCAGGCGGCCGGCCCCTTCCCCCAATCCAAGGGCAGCCGCATCGAGCACGAGAAACTGCGCGAATTCATCCAGCGCAACTACGAGTGCGACGAGCGCGGCGCGTGGTTCTTTCAGAATGGGCCGCAACGGGTCTATGTGGACCTGGAGGCCACGCCCTGGGTGTGGCGGGTGATGGATGGGCCGGGGTTTGCCGTGGTCAGCCACACCGGGCGCTCAGCCCGCGCCCAAGCGGCGTGGCTCGACCGGCTCGGGCGGCTGTACCTGACCACCGACATCGGCCCAGGCCTGGTGCACAGCCTGGATGTGGGACTGGCCGCCGAAGCGCTTGAGCTCGAGGCCTGGGCCGTGGGCCCGCCCCAGGCGTTGGATGCGGAATCGATGCCCGAGGCTTGGGGCTTCATCCGAAGGCCGCGGCCAGCGGCCGCATGAGCGCCCGCTTGGGCGCCGGGATCGGCAAAGGGAGCGTGCCCGGGCGGGGCTTACTTCGCGGCGGCTGAAGCTCCGGGCGCAGGGGTTGCCGGCTCGACGAGCTTGCCTCCGGACTGGTTGGCCATGTAGACCACCGCCCGGCCGATTTCCAGGTCGCTGTAATCGCCGCCGCCCTGCGCACCCATGGCGCCCTTGCCCTTGAGAGCCGACTGCAGCAGTGACTCGTACCCGGACTTGATGCGCACGCCCCAGGCTGCGGCATCCCCGAGCTTGGGCGCACCCGCCGCTCCGGCGTTGTGGCAGGCCGCGCATTGGGCCTCATAGACCTGAAGGCCCGTCTTGAGCGTGGCCGGATTGCTGGCATCGCGAACTTCGACCTTGCCCACCGGCGCGATGCGCGCAGCCACGGCTTGAGGGTCCAGCACATTGGCGCCCTCACCGGCCCGGGGCTTGGTGTTGACATAGTTCACCAGCAGGATGATGGCGATGATGGGCACGACAAAGGAGGCCACCACCGCAGCCACGAGTTGCTTGGGCGTCTTGATCGGCCCTTCGTGGGGCATGTCGTGCCCGCCGGCGGCGTGGTCGGAATGGTCGTGGTGGCTCATCGCGGTCCTCAACTTCGGGTGTTTGTTTCCCAGGCGCTTGTCGGCCCGGGCCGGCGGTCAAGGCCGGTTTGTGCACAGCGTCGAATTATAGGAGCGGCCAGGCTTGCGCCGGGCTTGCATGACACTGCGTGTCGCGGCATGCGGGGACGCTGATAGACTGCGTTGCACCCCGCGCGGCTGTAGCTCAGTGGATAGAGTATTGGCCTCCGAAGCCAAGGGTCGTGGGTTCGATCCCCGCCAGCCGCGCCAAGTTTCCCGAGAGTGCAACTCGTGGCGCCACACGGTGTCGCACACCTCGGCGCCGATTTTCAGGGGCGGGCGTCATGCCTTCCCCGAATCGAGCGCGGGAAGAACAGCGGCCTCACATGTCCCGAAGCCCACGCGGGCGAACCCCGGCCGCTCGCACCACCCGCGCAGCACCACCCGGTCGCCATCCTCCAGGAAGGCGCGCTCCTGCCCGTTGGCCAAGGTCAGCGGTTTCTTGCCCGCCTCGGTGAGCTCGATCAGCGCGCCTGCCTCGTGCGGATTCGGGCCCGACAGCGTTCCCGTGCCCAACAGGTCGCCCGGCTGCAGATTGCAGCCATTGACCGTGTGGTGGGCCACCATCTGGGCCAGGGTCCAGTAGGCGTGACGGTGGTTCGTCTGGCTGATGCGCTCGGGGGCGGCGCCTTCGGTGCGCATGCGCTCGGTCTGCAGCAGCACATCGAGATGGATGTCCATGGCGCCGCCGGCGCGATGCGAGGGGCTGTCCAGATAAGGCAGGGGCTGCGGGTCATCCGCGGGCCTGGTCGAGCCCAGCCGATAGGGCGCCAGAGCATCCATGGTGACCACCCACGGGGAGACGCTGGTGGCAAAGTTCTTGCCGAGGAAGGGCCCGAGCGGCTGGTATTCCCAGGCCTGGATGTCGCGCGCGCTCCAATCGTTGAGCAGACACAGGCCGAACACATGGTCCTCGGCCCGGTCGATGGAAATCGGCTCGCCCAGCGGATTGGCGGGCCCGATGTAGGCGCCGAGCTCCAGCTCTATGTCCAGCCGGCGGGTGGGTGCGAGCGTGGGCTGCGCAGCCCCGGGGGGCATGAGCTGTCCGCAGGGACGGTGAAAGTCGGTGCCCGAGATGATCACGCTGGAAGCTCTCCCGTGATAGCCGATCGGCACCCACTTGTAATTGGGCAGCAGGGGGTTGTCGGGCCGAAACAGCGCGCCGATGTGGGTGGCGTGGTGCAGCGAGGTGTAGAAGTCGGTGTAGTTCCCGATCCGGGCGGGCACTCGGTATTGCGCCTGCGCCTGCGGCACCAATGCGGCCGCTTCGATGGCTGGCTGCTCAGCCGCGCCGGCGCGCAGCACACCCGACAGCCCATGGCGCAAGGCACGCCAATGCGACGCGCCCAGGGCCATGAGACTGTTGAGACTGTCCTGCGCTGCGGCCGCCAGAGCCTCAGCCGCCGCCCCCTGCCCCAGGGCCGGCAGCCCCAGGGCCCGAAGGGCCGCCAGATCCAGCACCTGCTGCCCGATGGCCACGCCACCGCGCCACACTTCGGCGCTGCCCGCTCGGCGAAAGACGGCCAGCGGCAGGTTCTGGATGGGGAAGTCGCCACCGGGCTCCTGGGCCGATCCGACCCAGCTGCGCAACGCGGGGTCGTGGGTGTGGTCCAAGGCCCTCATGCCGACTCCCGCAGCGAAGGCTTCAGGCCGTCGCCGGCGGCCTGAAGCGCCTGGCGCAGCACCGAGAGGTCACCGATGTGGTTGCTCAGCAGGAGGATCAACCGGGCATTGAGCTGCAGGCTCTGCTCATCGTCCAGGTCGCGGTGGGCATCGATCAGGGCCTGGTAGAAATCGTCGCCGGCCGAGTAGTCGCGCAGGTCTTGTCGATGCGGCTCATGGAAGTTCGGTGTGAGGTTCAGGGGCATGCCTGGTCCTTTCAATGCCCGGTGGCGCGGGCCAGGGCCCGGCGCAGCGCCTGCGGGTCGATCGCACGCCATCGCGCGCACACATGCTGGTCGGGTCGCAGCAGCAAGGCGGTGCCGGGCTGAGCGTCGCAGCGTTTCGCGGCCAATCCTTTGGCGTCGTGCAGCACCATGGCGCCACAGGCCCGCCGCACTCGAGCGGACTCCTCCGCAGGCACTGCCTGCGGCGTCAGCACCACCGCCTGCAGGGGCAGGGGCTGCGCCGCGAACTCGCTCAGCAGGGCCGCCAGGATGTTGCCTGGCGCCGCAAGCTCAGTCGAGTTGTCCAGGAACAGCAGCAGCGCAAAGCGCCCGCCCAGGTGCTGCAGCAGCCACCCAGGCAGGCCGTCGCAGGTCACCGGCGCGTCGTCCAACGGCGCGCCAGGGACCATCCAGCCTTCAACCGAATGATCCAGGGGCGTGTTCAGCGGCGAATCCCGGTGGTGCGTGGGCACCGAAAGCCGTCCGGAGTTCACCAGCTTGCGGGCAAAGGCGTGGCGCTGCGCCAACTGCAGCGCGGCGTCGCGAAACGCCCGACTGGTGCGGCTCT
>CAYYYC010000116.1:2720-6691 GCA_964475695.1 uncultured Rubrivivax sp. | reverse complement strand
TGGGTCCCCTCCCGGCGCCTGGCCAGAATGCCGCTGCGGTACAGGGTGCCCAGGTGCTGCGACATGTTGGGCTGCGTGGTGTCGATGAATTCCAGCAGCTGCGAGACGTTCTTCTCCTCCTGACACACCGCGCTGATGATCTTCAGGCGAATCGGAGTGGACAGGATTGCGAACAACTCGGCCGCAGACTCAAAGACCCGATCCTGGTCCAGGTCGGCGCGTTCCGCTGCGTCAGTCTCGTTCATCGGGTCAGTGTATTCGAAAGGACGAATATCAGCACCTTCGGCCCCGGGCTGCGGCGCTCAGCGCTTGGTCTCGAAACGGTAATGGTCGCGGTCTAGGACGGCCGCGACGGCGGTCACCTCCTCGGGAAACAGCCCCAGGTTGAGTTCGGTGCTGCAGTAATCCACCATGCCCCGCAGGAGACCGGCGGAAGCGACCTTGCCGGTGGGCCGATAGATCGCACTGCCATCGCCGCCGACACGCCTGGCATGACAGGCTGCGCACTTGTGCTCAGCCATCAGCCGCTGGCCCAGGGCCAGGTCAGCCCCCTTGAACAGCAGGGTGGATTGCGCCAAAGCGGGCAGCGCCGTGCTCAGGAAAGCGAGAAGCAGCGCCCGGTGCGCCGCCTTGCGGGCCACGGATCGGCGTGGGGCTCGGTTGTGGTTCATCGAGGGGTCCTCTGGTCTGGCCTGGCGCTGCGGTCAGGCGCGCCGGTGAGGAAACACAAAGGGGTTTCCACGATGGCGCGCCCTGCGGACGGGCAGTAGATTCACGAGCGCTGATATTTGACGACAGTCAGCCCCCGTTGGCAACCGACAATCGCGGTGTGGCAATCGCCCCGGGGCGGTGCGAGCCGCCCAACCCGACCCAACCCAGGAGTGCTCTTCCATGCGAATCCGCTGCTATCTTTCCGCCGCCCTTGTGGCCGCGGCATCCGGCTGGGCCCAGGCCCAGGTGGATGTGAATCTGGCCCGCAACCTGGCGGCGACCTGCGCCAACTGTCATGGCACCAACGGCAATGTGCGCGGTGCCGATGTCAAGCCCCTGGCCGGCGTGCCTGCGGCCAACATCGTGGCACTGATGTCCGCCTACAAGGCCGGCTCAATCCCCAACACGACGATCATGCATCAGATCGCCAAGGGCTACACGGATGACCAGATCCAGCTGATTGCCGGCTACTTCGCAGCTCAGCAACCTGCCACCCGGAAGTGAGGGACCACGCGATGACCCAACTCAAAATCTCCCGCCGCCGCCTGTTGGGCGCCGGCTCCGCTCTGGCCGGCCTTTCCCTGGCGGGGTGCGCCACCACCGACTCGGGCCCCTCAATCGGGCGCGTGGTCGTCATTGGGGGCGGATTCGGCGGCAGCACCGCAGCCCACTATCTGAAGATGTGGGGCGGCAACATCGATGTCACCCTCATCGAGCGCAATGCGGCTTTCGTCTCCTGCCCGATCTCGAACCTGGTGCTCGGCGGATACCGCC
Organism: uncultured Rubrivivax sp.; assembly: GCA_964475695.1. Taxonomy (GTDB): domain Bacteria; phylum Pseudomonadota; class Gammaproteobacteria; order Burkholderiales; family Burkholderiaceae_C; genus RFTU01. Next base: position 5,206 of record CAYYYC010000116.1, on the reverse strand, counting down.
AGATGAGCGAAATCACCCGCGGCTACGACGGCCTCAAAGCCTTGGGCGTCAAGGTTGTTCAGGGTGAAGTCACCGCCATCGATGCGGCCGGCAAGACCGTCGCTCTGGCGGATGGGACGCGGCTGGCCTACGACCGTCTGGTGGTTTCTCCCGGCGTGGATTTCATGAACGAGACCGTGGCCGGTCTGGCCACGCCCGCGGCTCAGGCCCGCTTTCTGCACAGCTGGAAGGCAGGCCCGCAAACGGTCGCGCTGCGCAAGCAGCTCACCGACATGCGTGATGGCGGTGTGGTGGCCATCTCCATCCCCAAGGCGCCCTACCGGTGCCCTCCCGGTCCGTACGAGCGGGCCTGCATGGTCGCGGCCTACCTGAAGGAATTCAAGCCCAAGAGCAAACTGCTGGTGCTTGACGGAAACCCGGAAATCGTCTCCAAGAAGGGCCTGTTCGAGAAGGCCTTCAAGGATCGCTACAGCGGCGTCCTCGAATACCGTGCCAATGCAGAGCTCAAGGAGGTGGACGCGGGCAATGGCGTGGCCAAGCTCGAGTTCGAGGACGTCAAGGCTGATGTGATCAATGTGATCCCGCCGCAGCGCGCGGGCGATCTGGCCCGCAGCGCCGGGCTGATCAATGCCAACAACCGCTGGGTCAATGTGAACTGGCAGACGATGGAATCCACCGCTGCGGCAGGCGTGCATGTCCTCGGCGATGCCACCATGTCCGCGCCGGCGATGCCCAAATCCGGACACATGGCCAACCAGCACGCCAAAGTGGCGGCTGCGGCAATCATTCAACTGCTCAAGGGCCAGCCGGTCAACGCCACGCCGGTGGTGATGAACACCTGCTACAGCTTCGTCTCGCGCAGCGAGGTGGTGCATGTGGCCTCGGTGCATCAGTACAACGCAGAGCAGAGGACTTTCCTGGCCGTGCCAGGCTCAGGTGGCGTCTCGGCGGCAGCCAGCGAACTTGAGGGGCGCTACGCCATGAGTTGGGCCTACAACATCTGGGCCGACATGTTGGCCGCAGGCTGAGCCGCGGGAAGGGATGGAGCGGCCGATGCCGCTCCCGACGAGGGGCATCCCGATGGATGCCCCTCGTCGGTCAGGGCTTGATGTAGGCCGCGCCTTCGCGCTGCAGCTTGGCGATCCGAACCACGCCTGACGGCGTGAAGACCGCCTCTTCGATGAACTGCTCTCGCCTGAGGTTTCGATTCCTGAGCGTGATCTCGCAGACTTCGAACCTCACGCCGCGGGCGGCGAGTTCCTGCACAGCCACCTCAAAGGGATTGCCGTTGCGGTCTTTGGCATCCTTGAGCAGGAAATCGACTCCATTGGCGTGCAGCACAGCGGTCAGCTTGGCCGTTGGATCCACATCCAGATGGTTCTTCATGTTGCGCAGGCCCTTGAGGGCCTGTTGCGCAGCATCGTCGAAGTGGTAAGCCACCCTGTCCTGCGCAGCCGCACCCAGGGCGCAGAGGCCCAGAGCCATGGCCGCGATGAATGTTCGCGGTGTGATCATTTCGATGGTCTCCCTTGCCAGGAGAGTCGCCGTCAGGCGATCCCCGGATTGCCCTGCATGCCCACCAGCCTGGGCGTGTTGATGCGGCGCGGCCTGACCCTCCCGCCTTGCGATTTGAGCCACTGCTCCACGACATCCCAGACAGGCTTGTTCCCGGCGCGTGCAGCCTCCTCCGAAACCGGCGCCCAACCGGCGACCTTGTAGGTCTTGTCCGCCTCGATCAGCCTGCCCCCCAGCCGCATGTCGCTGATTCGGCGGCCCATCTTCTCACCCGGGGTGCAGGTGTAACTCATGCCACCCACCCGCACCATGTCGCCGCCCTGCTGGTAGTAGGGGTCGGGATTGAAAAGGTTGTCGGCCACATCTTCAAGGATGGTCTTGATCATCTGGCCACTCATGGGGGTGAGCGTGGCGTGGGGATAGGTGATGGCCAGCTGGTCCATCATCAACTCGCGGGTGATCACATCGCCGGGCAACAGGGAAGTGCCCCAGCGAAACCCCGGCGAGAAGGCCAGGTCCGCGCCCTGCACTTCCATCAGCGCATCGCAAATCAACTGATCCCAACTGCCGTTGAAGTTTCCCCGACGGTACAGCAGGCCCTCTGACACGGCCAGTTTCTCGCCAAGTCGGGCCTCATGCGGTGCGCGGATCTTGCTGATCAGCGCCTCCATTTCCGGGTCAGCCTTGATCTGGTTGGCGAAAACCGGCAGCAACCGATAGCGGTAGTCGCTGACCCTGCCCCCCTTGACCTCGAAATCCATGACGCCCAGGAACTTGCCGTTGCTGCCCGCGTTGGTCACCAGGGTGGTGCCTCCCGGGTTCTTGACGGCGATGGCCAGCGGCACACCGTCATGGGTATGCCCCCCCAGGATCGCATCGATGCCCCGGATGCGGCTGGCCATCTTGAGATCCACATCCATGCCGTTGTGCGAAAGAAGGCCCACCACCTGGGCGCCCTGCGCGCGCGCATC
>CAYYYC010000116.1:0-2710 GCA_964475695.1 uncultured Rubrivivax sp. | reverse complement strand
ACCATGTATCGGGGATTGGCGATGGGTGTGTAGGGAAACGCCTGGCCCACGATGGCCACCGGCACCCCGTTGATCGGTCGAATCACATAAGGCTTGAAGACGGCATCGTCGAAATCGGCCGTGCGCACGTTCTGCGCCACGAAGTCCACCTTGTGCGAGCCACCGGGCATCCCCGGCGCGGACTGGCCCGCAAAGTCCTTGCCGATGATCTCCTGCACCCGCTTCATGCCGTAGGTGAACTCCCAATGGCCGGTCATCACATCGACCGTCAGCAGCTTGCAGGCGTCCACCATGTCCTGGGCCTGGGTCCAAAGCGAGGTGGCCGAGCCCTGCCAGGTGTCGCCACCGTCCAGCAGCAGCGCACCCGGGCGGCTGGCCTTGAGCTGCTTGACCAGGGTGGCGAGATGGGCAAAACCGCCCACTCGACCGTAGCGACGGGCTGCGGTCTCGAAGTCCAAGTGAGTGTAGGCGTGCGCCAGAGCCGTGCCGGCGGGGATGCCCGCGGCCTTGAGCAGATGCTCGCCAACCAGGTGCGGCATCTGTCCGCTCATCGGGCCCACGCCCATGTTGACGCTGGGTTCACGGAATCGGATGGGCTTGAGCTGCGCGTGGCAATCGGTCATGTGAAGCAGGCTCACTTGGCCGAAGGGAGCGATGTCGTAGAGACCTTTGCCGGCCGTTTGCGCGTCAGCCTGCGCATGCCGCCCGAGGGACATTCCCGCCGCCCCCGCCGCAGCCAGCACCTGAAGGAACTCTCGCTTGCTCAGATTCATCAATAAGCTTTCACCGACGCCTGGAGGCAAAAAACAGGGGCCGTCCCCATCAGCGCATCTGCAAGGGGGGCCCCAGGAAACTACTGGGTGTTGACGGGCGACTTCGGATCAAGCAGCAGCGCCATCACATGCCGGATCTGGTCCTCATCGAGCAGCTGCGCATGTCCAAACCGCGGCATGCCGGAGCAGGCCATGTAGGCGTTGCTGTTCCAGATCTTGGCCCAGGTGTACTTCAGGATGGGCTCGGCCGAAGCGCTGGCCGGATCCGTGATTCCGCGCAGCTTGCCGTACTGGTACAGGCTCGGGCCGATGGTGCCGTAGCTGATTTCGGCCTTGCTGATCTGGTGGCAGTTGTAGCACTGCGCACCATTGGACTTGGGGTCGGTGGACTTGTCGGTCCAGGTCATTCCCCGCCCACCCTGGGCCAGCTTTTCGCCTTCCTTCCAATCGCCGAGGTACTGCCCTCCGGCCGGCCACTTCACGCCGTCCATGGCCTGCTGCATGATCTTCTGCATGGTCTCGGGGGAAGGTGACTTGTCCGAGGAGCACGCCGACTGGGCCAGATCCTGCTGGATGCGATCGACCTTGGCGATGCCCTCATCGCGAAAGGCCGCCTTGATCATGGCGTCGGCCTGCGCATCGAGCGCCTGAGGCGAAGGCAGGGATGCACAGCCCGCAACGGCAACTGCGGCAACAGCCGCAAGGCCCAAGGTCTTCGCGCCGGAATGTTTGCTCTTCATGGGTGTTGGTCTCCTGCAGACTTGGGGTTCAACGCTTGATCGCCGGGGCAATGGACTCGGCGCCCTTGGCATTGACGCCCATGTAGACGCCCAGCGCCACGGTCAGGTCCGAGGCAAAGCCCGGATAGGGGAAGCGCTGTTGCCGATAACAGTCATTGAGCCTCAACTGCATGCTCCACATGGCACCCTGGCTGACCCGGTAGGCGGGCCAGGCCGCAAACCCGATGCCGTCACCCGGGTTCTTGGTGAGGTTGGGCAACTCCTGCAGCCGAATGCGCTTGCCATCGACCGAGTGGCAGGAGGCGCAGGAGAAGTCCATCGGGCCGCCACGGAAGAAGAAGGCCCGCTTGCCGAGCTCGTAGAAGCGCTGCTCCTCCAGGTGGGCCTGGGGCAGGTTGAACTTCATGCCTCGAGACTCCGCCGCGATCCAGGTGGCCAGGGCCGTGATGTTGGCCATCTCGCCGCGGCCAAAGGGGGTTTTCTTAAGGTCCTCGGCGTTGAAGCCCTGCAATGTGGCCATGCAGGTGACCAGGCGAGACTCCACATCCTGCACCGTGCCAGTGTCGGCGAAATGGCGCGGCAGCTGCACCCAAGCGCCCTTGACCACGCCTGGGCCCAGACCCAGGTCACACTTTTCCAGGCTGGCGTTCTTGGGCCCGCGCGGCTGCTTCCAGAGCGACTCGCCCTTGGCCTCGAAAAGTTCGGCCGGATTGCCATCCTCGAGCATCTTTCGATACTCGGCAATGCCATCGGCGGCCGTCTTCGGCTGCGAGACCGCGACAACAGGCACCGCGCAGAGGGCGGCCACCCAGGGGGCGAATCGAAACTTCATGAGGTCTCCTGTGGAATGGGTCGTTCTCGGGGCTGACGGGCCGGGTCGCTGGTCGGTTCAGGTGACCGTGACTTCGTCGGTGCGCTTGTCGCCCTTGTTGTCCACCCAGGTCACGGCAATCTTGTCGCCCGGCTTCGCGCCCTTGACGACGAACTGCAGGAAAGGGTTCTTGGAAATGGCCGGCCCCCACTGGGCTGCGAAGACAGCCTTGCCGTTGTGGGTCGCGCTGACTTCCTGAATGAACCACGCCGGGATCGTCTTGCCGGCCGAGTCCTTGCGCTGGCCGGTTTCCATTTCGTGGCTCATGAGGACGCGGACGGTGGCTTTGTCGCCGGCGGCTTGGGCGCGAATGCGCATCGGATCTG
>CAYYYC010000115.1:3099-6692 GCA_964475695.1 uncultured Rubrivivax sp. | reverse complement strand
TTGAGCGCGTAATCTCGCTTCTCCGACTCTGTGGTGAACATGTTTTCGCGGTACTTGTCCCAGTGTCCCGTCTTCTCCCACAGTGATTTGTCCAGGATTTGCGGCCCCTTGACCTCGAGGTAGCCGTTGTCCTGATAGACGCGGCGCATGTACTGCTCCACCTGCTGCCACACCGACCAGCCCTTGGGGTGCCAAAAGACCACACCAGGCGCGTGATCGTCAACATGGAACAGGTCGAGCTCGCGGCCCAGCCGCCTGTGGTCGCGTTTTTCAGCCTCCTCCAGGAGAGTCAGATACTTCTGCAAGTCGTCCTTGGTCGCCCAGGCCGTGCCATAGATGCGCTGCAACATTTCGTTGTTGCTGTCACCCCGCCAGTAGGCGCCAGCCACCTTCATCAGCTTGAAGTGCCTGAGCTTTCCGGTCGAAGGCACGTGAGGGCCGCGGCAGAGGTCCTCAAATCCGCCCTGGCGGTACAGGCTGACCTCCTGGTCTGCCGGAATGCCGCCGATGATCTCGGCCTTGTAGTCCTCGCCCATGCCCTTGAAATGGGCCACCGCCTGGTCGCGGGGCAAAACCCGTCGCGTCACACGCTCATCCTTGCGCGCGAGCTCCACCATCCGGGCCTCAATGGCCTGCAGATCCTGCGGGGTAAAGGGCCTGCGGAAGGAAAAATCGTAATAGAACCCGTTCTCGATCACGGGCCCGATCGTGACCTGGGCGTCGGGGAAGAGCTCCTTGACCGCAGAAGCCAGAAGGTGTGCCGTGGAATGGCGAAGGATTTCCAGACCGTCGGCATCCCTGTCGGTGACGATGGCCACTGCCTCATCGCTCGAGATGAGATGACTTGTATCGACGAGGCGAGCCTGACCGCCCGAGCCGATTCGACCGGCCACCGCAGCCTTGCCCAGCCCCGGTCCGATGGACTCCGCGATCCCGGCCACCGTCACCGGAGCCGCGAACTCACGCTCAGAGCCGTCGGGCAAGGTGATCGTGATCATGCGAGAACTCCAGGCCTGCAGAAGAAAAAATCGCGGCCGAAGCCGCAGTCGCAATTTTAGGGCATCGCGCACCCACCATCATGGCAGTGGCCGGGCAACGATCGACCCTCGCTCAAGAAGCGCTCCCCATTCCTGGGCGAGTTGCTCGCCCGCGGCCAGCGACAGAGTCCACAGGCGCTCGCGCTCCTCGGGGGCGTGCATGAACCGGCGGAAGTCCGAGCGGTCCGGAATCTTGCCGCCAGGCAGGGCCGCCTGCCAGCGCGCGCTGGGGCAGATGACGATCGCCCGATCAAGCATGGGGCTGGCGCGATGCCGGTGCCGCCACGGCTTGTCCAGCCAACCCGGCACGAGATGGGGCTGAAAGTGGGGAATCAGCGCGAAGCCCCGATGCAAGCCGTTGTAGGGCAGGTGGGCGTGGTAGTCGGTCAGGCCCCCGTCCCAATAGGGCCCGCTGGGCGCATGGGCAATTCCCTGCACCGGCAACAGCCAGAAGGGGATGCTGCAGCTGGCCATCAGTGCGTCTTCAAAGTTCTGTGCATCGAGACGCACGGTTTTTGTGGGCAAGTCTGACGAAGTCCCAGCCAGCCAGTCGGGCGCCGCCCCCCGCGCGGTGAACCAGACCCGTTGCAGCTGCGCGTGCAAAAGACGCCGACTGATCGCGTTGAATCCAACCGCTGCGGCAAAACCGAGCGGCGTGCGCCATCGACCCGGCGCGGCCAGCAGACCCACGCCGCGGCTCGTGGCAATGTGCAGCCGCCATCGGGGATGAGTGAGCACTCTGGCCACAGCCTCCGGGGGAAAGTGCTCTCGCAGGGTGGCCCGAAAACGCCGGCTGACCGCCTCCGCAGTGGGCATGCGCTGATCCTGCAGTCCGTATCGCTCGTGAATGTAGTCGCGCCCAAGCCGGGCGAGCGCGGATACGGGGTCAGGCATGCAGGCAGCGGCAAGACGCCAGGCGCCGATCGAGGCCCCGATCAGGTCGATGGGGTGCTCGGAGGGTGCAAGCCAATGCCCGAAGACAAAGCGATCCAGCGCCAGCAGCACCAATCCCTTGGGACCTCCCGCAGCCGCAGCAACAACCGAGACATCCTGGGGCCGCAATCCGAAATCGCGCAGGTGGGCGCGCGCGGTGGCTCCCGCATAGACCTCCAGCGCCGGGGCGGCTTTCATGGGCTGGCCGATCGCCTGTTGACCGGACGCGTGCGGCAGTCGCGCTCAGCCGCCGTGCGGCGAGCGCAGAGCCTGACGCAACCGTTCTCCGATGTCGGGACGGTCAAGGAAAGGATCCGACGGCAAGCGCCCCTGCAGGACATCTTCCATGCGTGTCTGCACGGGCGCCAATGCATTGGGGTGGCTGTAGATGTAGAAACGACCGGCCTCGATCGCGGCGAATGTCGCCTGCGCCACGTCAGCAGCGCTGACCTTGCCCGAGCTCACCGCCTTGGCGCTCATGGCCTGAGCGATCATCTGGCTCTGCGTGGGGGGACCGCCGCCCCTGAGTTCCTTGGGCCGATTGCGATGGCTATGGCTGATGCCGGTCGGGACAAAGTACGGGCACAGAACCGATGCGCGAATCTGCTCGGTCACGAGACAAAGGTCCTGGTGCAGCGTCTCCGTGAGCGCCACGACGGCATGCTTGCTGACGTTGTAAACACCCATGTTGGGGGCACAAACCAGACCGGCCATCGATGCGGTGTTGACGATGTGGCCCTGGTAGGAGCGATCCTGCTGCGCAGCCCTGAGCATCAGCGGCGTGAACAGGCGAATGCCATGGGCCACGCCACGAAGATTCACGCCCAAGACCCAGTCCCAATCCTGCTCGCTGTGCTCCCAGATCAAACCGCCGTGGGCCACGCCGGCGTTGTTGAACAGGAGGTGGGGAACACCGAAGTGAGTCAGGGTCTCCTGAACCAGCGACTCGATTGCGGCTGCACAGGAGACATCCCCCACGCAGGACAGCACCCTTCCCCCCTCCTGCCGCACAGCATGCGCCGCGGCTTCCAGCGCATCGGCCTGGACATCGCTCATGACCACCTGCATGCCCCTGCGTGCTGCGCACAGGCTCAGTTCAAGACCGAAACCCGAAGCCGCCCCTGTCACCACGGCCGTTTGGCCTGACTCGACCTTCATGCCTGCACCTCCGGTTTGAGAAACATCTCCAGATGGGGAATGCCGTCCTCGAGATAGGCCGGGCCCTGCACGACAAACCCATAGGCCTCATAGAAGTTCTGAAGGCGCGCCTGCGCGCTGATTCGGATGCCCTGGCCTGGCCAGAGAGTCCTGCAATGCCGCACGCCTTGGGCGAACAGTTCACGGCCAAGGCCGCGGCCCCGAAGCGCAGGCGCACAGACCACCCGCCCGATCGATGGCTGCGCGTACTTCACCCCCGGATCCACGATGCGAAGCACGGCCGCCAAATGGCCTTCGACACTTCGGCCCAGGAGATGTGTGCTGCTCAGGTCGGCGCCATCGGGATCCTGAAAGACGCAGGCCTGCTCGACCACAAAGACCTCGCTGCGCAGACTGAGCATGTCATGCACATCCACAGGGCTGAGCTGGTTCAGCCTGGCGAGGGTCCATTGCAGCAGCATCAGT
>CAYYYC010000115.1:0-3089 GCA_964475695.1 uncultured Rubrivivax sp. | reverse complement strand
CAAGCGAGCGCCCAAACGGGCACAGGCCAAGCCAAAGCCCGAAGCACCACCGGTCAGCACCGCCACTTTGCCTGCAAAAGATTCCATCATCTTGACCTCAGGTCAGTTGAACCAATTGCTTGCCGAAATTGGCTCCTCTGAGCAGCCCGATGAAGGCCTCGGGCGCGCGGTCCAGACCCTGAGCGATCGTCTCGCGGTACTTCAGGGAGCCGTGAGCCACCATGGTGCCAAGCTCCTTGAGGGCCTGGGGCCAGATCTGCATGTGCTCGCTGACGATGAAACCCTGGACCAACAGCCGATTGACCAGGATGAGGGCTGGGTTGGCCATGGGAAGGGGCTGCCCGTTGTAGCCGGCGATCATCCCGCACACCGCGATGCGCGCAAAGGGATTGGTTCGCAGCATCACGGCGTCCAGGATCATCCCGCCCACATTCTCAAAATGTCCGTCGATGCCGCCCGGGCAAGCCGCCTTCAGCGCCACGGTCAACGACTTCAGATCCGGGAGCGCCTTGTAGTCCAGGCACTCATCGAATCCAAGTTCCTCTCGCACATAGGCGCACTTCTCAGGCCCACCGGCGATGCCCACCACGCGGCATCCGCGCGCCTTGGCAAGTTGCCCGACCGCGCCGCCCACGGCACCGCTTGCCGCACTGACAGTGACGGTCTGGCCGCCCTGGGCGTTGATGATCTGGGTCAACCCATACCAAGCCGTCACTCCCGGCATTCCCACCGCACCGAGATAGGCGGTCAACGGCAGACGGGTGTCCACCTTGCGCAACGCGCCGGGCTGAGAGGCGTCGACGATGCTGTATCGCTGCCAGCCCCCCATGCCAACCACGGAGTCGCCGATGGCAAAAGCCGAGTGGCGGGAGGACTCCACAACGCCAACGGTTCCTCCGATCATCGTGGAGTTCAGGGGCTGGGGATCCGCATAGCTGCGGGAGTCATTCATCCGGCCCCGCATGTAGGGGTCCAGGCTCAGGTAGTGGTGACGCACCAGCACCTGACCGGGCTCCAGTTCGGGCACAGGCAAATCGACCCGCGCAAAATTTTCCCGCGAGGGCTCGGCCTGAGGGCGCGAGACCAGGTGGATCTGAGTGTTCATCAGCGTCATCGAGAGTCCTCCTTTTCGGGGCGAATGCGCAGTCCGCCTGCGGCAGGCAGCGCGCGCAGAAACTTGAAGGTGCCTGTGGCGTGCGCACACAGGCGTCCTGCCGACGTGTACACAGACCCTTCGGTGTAAGCCATCGTGCTGCTGCGATGCAGCACACGCGCCACGCACCGCAGCTCTCCTTCTCCAGGCTGCATGAAGCTGGTCTTCATTTCCACGGTGACGACCCCCGGGCCCATGTCCTGCCCCACCATATTGAGGCTGCGGGCGGCATGGGCCATGGCCACGTCGAGCAGAGTCATGGTCAGGCCCCCGTGCGCCACCTGCCATGTGTTGAGCAGTTCGGGCTTGACGGCCACCTGCATCTCAGCCTCCCCGCCTTCCATGCGCAACAGTCGCAGTCCAAGGTGGTCGGCGAACGGGACCCCGGTGACAGTCATGAGCCATCAGCCCCCGTTGACTGCCGAAACGCCGCCATCGACCGCCAGAATCTGGCCCGTGATGTGCTTTCCGGCCTCACTGGCGAAGAGCAGCGCCGCGCCCTTGAGGTCGTCATCGTCCCCGATGCGCCGCAGCGGCGCCGATGCGGCCAGCGCCTCCACGCCAAAGTGATCCAGAGTGCACCGGGTCATCCTGCTTGGAAAGAACCCCGGCGCAAGCGCATTGACGGTGATTCCATAGGCGCCCCACTCAGCCGCCAGCGTGCGTGTGAAATTGACAACAGCTCCCTTGCTTGTTCCATAGGCGACGAACTTGACGTGGATCGAGCCGGCCAGGCCGGCAATCGAGGCCACATTGATGATGCGCCCCCGCCGCCTCGGGATCATGCTGGCCTTGCCCACAGCCTGGGAGAAGAGAAAGATGCTGCGCACATTGAGATTCATGACCTTGTCCCAGGCCTGCAGCGGATAGTCCTCCGCGGGGGCACCCCAGGTCGCACCCGCGTTGTTGACCAGGATGTCGATCGGGCCCAGGCGCTGCAGCGTTTCGTCAACCACCCGTTGAACCTGCTCCGGATCGCTGGCATCGCCAGCCACCCATCTCGCATCGACTCCCTTGGCCTGGAGGTCGCCCATCGCCTGCTCAAGGTCTGCCGCCTTGCGTGAGGTCAGCATGACCTTGGCGCCCGCCTCGCCCAAGCTCTCTGCGATCTGCAGCCCCAGCCCACGCGAGCCGCCGGTGGTCAGCGCCACCTGTCCGGTCAGATCAAACAACCTCGCGATCGGAGTGCTCATTGAAAATTCCTCTGGGTTGATCGCGCATCCAGGATGCTAGAACCACTCATCACACATGGTGCGGCACACATTGTTGCGGGTGGCAACAACCTGCAGCCAGGCATCGATCTTCGGCAGCTCATAATCAAAGAAGTATCGCTGGGCCGCCCGCAGCCCCTTGTGCTGATCGGTTCCGCCGGAGGCGGCCAGCGCCACATCAAGCCAGATCCAGGCCAGCACCACATGGCCGAAGGCCTGAAGGTACGGGGTCGCGTTGGCCAGCGCCTCCTGCGCATCGCCGGTAGCCCAGGCCGATTCCGTGGCCGCGAGGAGACGCTCCAAGGCCGCACTCAGCGCCCGCGCCTGAGGCGCCAAAGGCTCCTGTTGCCCGGCGTGCTCGATGGTGAAGTGCATGCGCTGAGCAAGCAACCTCAGCCCCAAGCCATCTTCCATGAGCACCTTGCGTCCCAGCAGGTCCAAGGCCTGAATGCCGTGCGTCCCCTCATGGATCATGTTCAGGCGGTTGTCGCGCCAGTACTGCTCGACAGGAAAGTCGCGGGTGTATCCGTAGCCGCCATGAACCTGAATGGCCAGGCTGTTGGCTTCCAGACACCACTCGCTGGGCCAACTCTTGGCGATCGGCGTGAGCACCTCCAGCAGAAGACGGGCCTGGGCCTTCTGCTCCTGACTGCCGGTGTGCAGATCATCGACCAACCGTGCGCAGTAGAGCCCCAGCGCCAAGGCGCCTTCACAGTACGCCTTCT
>CAYYYC010000114.1:0-6729 GCA_964475695.1 uncultured Rubrivivax sp. | reverse complement strand
CTCCGCGCATCACGGAATTCGTCATCACCGACTCGTCGTCCTTGACGCCGCGCCAGTGCATGCAGAAGTGATCGGCTTCCATCACGATGGCCAGGCCGTCAGGCTTGACCCGGTTCTGCAGCTCCTCGGCCAGCATCGTCACGGCCTCTTCCTGGATCTGCGGCCGACTCATCACCCAATCGCAGATGCGCGCATATTTGGACAGCCCGATCAGATTGGAAAACTCATTGGGCAGGATGCCGATCCACACTCGGCCCAGGATGGGACAGAGGTGGTGCGAGCAGGCGCTGCGGACCTTGATCGGCCCCACGATCATCAGTTCATTGAGGCGCGAGAAGTTCGGGAACTCGGTGACCGAGGGCATGGCCACATAGCGCCCCCGAAAGACTTCATCGACGAACATCTTGGCCACGCGCTTGGCCGTTTCCTGGGTGTTGTGGTCGCTTTGCGTGTCGATGACCAGAGAATGCAGGACCGCCTGCATCTTCTGCGCGACCTCGTCCTTGAGTTGATCAAGCTCTCCGGGGCGGATGTGCTCGGAGATGTTGTCGTTGGCGTGGTAGCGACAATCCGCGCCGATGAGGCGGTAGCGGATTCGCTCCGAGGCTGGCAATCGGGCAAGCTCTTCCTCGGAGCGGAAGATGCCCTTCAAGGTGGCGGCTGACATGGGACTTGTGCTCCTGTGATGCCGCATCGCGCGGCCCACGGGCAGGATGCGCCGTGGCAGAGCTCTCCAGTACTGCACAAGCGGGGGCCCCGAAACGGGATTGTGCGCCCGAAGCGCCCACCCTGCCGGGATTTTCATCAAGCCCCCCGGGGGCCGCGGGATAGACTGCCTTGATGCCTCCCCACAGCGGCGCCCCCGCCTTGCACCTGCAGCTGGAGCACACGCTGGGCCTGCTGCGGCAGGTTCGCGCCGGCGGCTCCCTGACCGACGCCCTGGCGCGCGTGCCCGAGGCCCTGCGCCCGGGCGTCCAAGCGCTGGGTTTTCATGTGATGCGCTGGCGCGGCAGCGCCGAAGCCGCGCTGGCGCTGCTGGTTGCGCGCCGGCCGGCGCCGCCGGTCGACGCCCTGCTGACCTGCAGCCTGGCCCTGCTGTGGCCCGAGGACGCGCCGCCCTATGCCCCCCATGCCCTGGTGGACGAAGCGGTGCGCTGCGCCGCCCGGGTGGCGCCACGCAGCAAGGGTCTGGTCAACGCGGTGCTGCGCAGCGCGCTTCGGCGGTGGGATGAAGTCCAGACCCATGTCCGCGGCACGGTGGAGGGGCTCCACAACCACCCGCGCTGGTGGGTGGACAGGCTGCAGGGCGATTGGCCTGAGCAGGCGCACGCCGTTCTGGCGGCGGGCCAGGCCCACCCGCCGATGAGCCTTCGCGCCAACCCGCGCTTCGGGGGTCTGGATGTCCTGTCACCGGCGCTGCGCGAGGCTGGCCTGGCCTGGCAGCCCTTGCAAATCGCGCGGGCGGCGCTGCCTGCGGGCGGCACGCCCGCCCCACTGCCTCAAGCCGTTGCCCTGGACAGGGCCGTGGCCGTCGGCCGCATCCCGGGCTTCGCCCACGGCCATTGGTCGGTGCAGGATGCCGCGGCGCAACTGGCCGCGCCGTTGCTGGTCCAGGGCTTGGGCCCACCCCCGGCGGGCCGGGCCTGGCGCGTGCTTGACGCGTGCTGCGCGCCGGGAGGCAAGACCGCACACCTGCTGGAGCTGGCTGACTTGGAAGTCCTGGCCCTGGACATCGATGCGCAGCGGTTGGCGCGGGTCCGAGAAAACCTGCTCCGCCTTCACTTGCCCTGGCGCGCCGGCGGCGCCGAGCCCGCGGGCCGTGTCGAATGCCTGGCCGCCGATGCGCGCGAGGTCGACCGTTGGTGGGATGGCCGCCCTTTCGATGGGATTCTTCTGGATGCCCCCTGCAGTGCCTCCGGGGTCGTCAGGCGCCACCCGGACGCCCGCTGGCTGCGCCGCCCCAGCGACATCCCCACCCTCGGGCGCCTCCAGGCCGAGTTGCTGGATGCCCTGTGGCCGCTTCTGCGGCCGGGCGGCTGTCTTCTTTATGCGACATGTTCGGTCTTCAAAGCCGAAGGAAGCGAGCAAATCGACGCTTTTTTGCAACGGCAGGCCCTGAGTCCCTCGGTGCTCGATCCGGCCTCGCCCGGCCACTTGCTGCCCCTGTCCGACAATCCCGAGACCGACCTGGCGCGCCCTGCAAGCCAGTCGTCCGAGGCCTGCGATGGCTTCTTCTACGCCCTGCTGCACAAGCCCTGAATCCGTGAACCCAACCCCCGATTCAAGCCAGGCGCATGCCTTGGGCGATCCGGCCGGCCCTGTGGATCTCCACCGCAGGCGTGCCGTGCTCCGGCGGGCGGCCCATTGGAGCGGCGGTCTGGCGGTCTGGGGATTGCTGGGCGGCACTGCCGTGCCTGCCTCGGCCCTCGCGCGAAGCGAAGCCGCGGGCGTGGAAGTCCAGACCCTGAACCTGCGCCGCGAGGACGGCGCGGTGCTGCTGGACTTCGACCTGCGGGTGGGCCTGCCCGCTGCCGTGGAAGACGCCCTCAGCCGCGGGGTGGCCCTTTACTTCGTGGCCCAAGTGGCGCTGTTCAGGCCGCGCTGGTATTGGCGTGACGCCCGGGTCTCGCGGGTGGAGCGCCAGTGGCGGCTGAGCTACCAGCCGCTGACTGGGGTGTACCGCGTCACCCTGGGCGCGATTGCGCAGAGCCACAACCGCCTGGCCGATGCCCTGGCGGCGGTGTCGCGGCTGGCCAGATGGCAAGTGGCCGAGCCCGGGCAGGCTGAAGCCGGGGAGCGCCACTACGCCGAGTTCGCCTGGCGGCTGGACCTCACCCAGCTGCCCCGGCCGATGCAGTTTGGCCTCGGTGCGGGCACCGAATGGAGCCTGGGGGTCGAGCGCACTCTCAGGCTGGAGCCCTGAGCCGCCATGACCAAGCAGGCTCGGTGGGCCTGGGCGTTGGCCACAGTCGTGGTCATGGCGCTGATTCTGGTCATCGTCTTCGTCCTGGCGCTGACCGGCGATGGCCAGCGCATCGGCGAACAGCAGGTGCTCTGGCTGTTCCGCATCAATGTGGCTGTGGCCGCGCTGCTGGGGCTGGTGATCCTGATCGCGGCCCTGCGCCTGGCGCTGCGCGCGCGCCGGCGCAAGTTCGGCAGCCTGCTGCTGGCCAAGCTGGCGGGCATTTTTGCGCTGGTGGGCGTCCTGCCGGGCCTGCTGCTGTACCTCGTGAGTTATCAGTTCGTCTCGCGCAGCATCGAGACCTGGTTCGACGAGCGGGTGCAGATCGCCCTGGATGCCGGCCTGTCGCTGGGCAAAGCCACGCTTGACGATGCGGTGACCGATCTGGGCCGCCGCACGCGGGAGGCCGCGCTTCGGCTGGGCGAGCAGCCCGAGGAGGCCACCTCGGCCCGCGCTCTGGAGAGGCTGCGCGAGCAGATGCAGGCGCGAGAGCTGGTGCTGCTGGGCCCTCAAGGGCAGGCTCTGCTGAGCGCCAGCCTAGACCCCGCCCGCAACATGGTGCCCGAGCGCCCGAGCGCCGCCTTGCTGCGCCAGGCACGAGCCTCGGGGATGGTCAGCCAGATCGAAGGGCTCGAGGACGCCAGTCTGGCCGATGGCGCCCAGCCGCCGGCCTCCGCGCTGGCGCGGGTTCAGGCGCGGGCGGTGGCGGCGCTGCCCGCCCGCAGCCTCGGGTTGATCGAAGATTCCCGCTACCTGATGGCCATCCAGCCGGTGCCCGCGGCGCTGGTGAGAAATGCGCTGGCCGTGCAGGCCGCCTACACCGAATACCAGCAGCGCGCCCTGGCCCGCGACGGGCTGCGCCAGATGTACATCGGCACCCTGACGCTTTCGCTGATCCTGACGGTGCTGGGCGCGGTGGTGCTGGCAGCGGTGCTCGGGCAGCAGCTGGCCAAGCCGCTGCTGCTGTTGGCCGACGGGATGCGGCAGGTGGCCGCGGGCGACCTCAGCGCCAAGCCAGTGTTCGCCTCCAGCGATGAAGTGGGCGGCCTGACGCGCAGCTTTGCCGAGATGACCGAACAGCTGCGCCAGGCGCGATCGCAGGCGCAGGGCAGCCTGCTGCAGCTGGAGACGGCACGCACCCGGCTGCAGACCATTCTGGACAGCCTGACCGCCGGCGTGATCGTGTTCGACGCGCAGCGCCACATCGACACCGTCAACCCCGGAGCCACTCGAATCCTGCGGCTGCCGCTGTCGGTCTACCGGGGCCATGGCCTGGAGGAGGTGCCGGGCCTGGTCGACTTTGCCGAGGCGGTGTGGAGCCGCTTCGAGCTGCACGCCCACAGCCCGGAAACCGGCGAACGCGACCACTGGCAGGACTCTTTCGAGCTGCAGATCTCCGGCAGCGACCAGGACACCCAGACCCTGCTGGTGCGCGGGGCCAGACTGCCGATGCGCCAGTGGCTGATGGTGTTCGACGACATCAGCGAGGTGATCTCGGCCCAGCGCTCGGCGGCGTGGAGCGAGGTGGCCCGACGGCTGGCCCACGAGATCAAGAATCCGCTGACGCCGATCCAGCTCTCGGCCGAGCGGCTGCAGCAAAAGCTCGAGTCCAAGCTGCAGGAGCCGGACCAACAGCTGCTGGCCCGATCGGTCTCCACCATCGTGGCCCAGGTGCAGGGCATGCAGCGTCTGGTCAACGACTTCCGCGACTATGCGCGGCTGCCCTCAGCCCAACTTGCCCCGCTGGACCTCAACGCCCTGGTGGCCGAGGTCACCACCCTCTACGGCGCGGCCGCGGAGCAGGGGCGGCTGCGAGTGCAGTTGGCCCCGGCGTTGCCCACCCTGCTGGGTGATGCGTCCCAGCTGCGCCAGGTGATTCACAACCTGATCCAGAACGGGCTCGACGCAGTGGAGTCGCAGACCGAGGGCTGCGTGACCGTGGCCACCGAGGCCGCCCGCAACGAGGACGGCGCGGTGCGGGCGGTTCGGCTCAAGGTGTTGGACAATGGACCCGGTTTTTCTGAAAAGGTGATGAAGCGCGCCTTCGAGCCCTATGTGACCACCAAGGCCAAGGGCACCGGGCTCGGCCTGGCGGTGGTGCGCAAGATCGCCGATGAGCACGGCGCGCGAATTCGGCTGGGCAACCGGCGTGACGACGGACCGGATGGAGCCCAGGCGCATGGCGCCCAGGTTTCGCTATCATTTTCAAAATTCGCCACCGCAGGGGCAGGCCATTCGGCGCCCGAGCCGGCGCACTGAGGTTCATGGCCACCATACTTGTCGTTGACGACGAACTCGGCATCCGCGCCCTGCTCACGGAAATCCTCTCCGACGAAGGGCACACGGTGGAGGCCGCCGAGGACGCTGCGCAGGCGCGCGCCTTCAAGGAGCGCATGCGGCCCGATCTGGTGCTGCTGGACATCTGGATGCCCGATGTGGATGGCATCACGCTGCTCAAGGAGTGGAACAGCAGCGGGCAATTGACGATGCCGGTGATCATGATGTCCGGCCACGGCACGATCGACACCGCGGTCGAAGCGATGAAGTTCGGCGCCAGCGCCTTTTTGGAAAAGCCCGTGACCCTGCAGAAACTGCTGCGGGCCGTTGAAGAGGGCATCAATCGAACGCTGGACCCCAAGGGCGCGGGCCGCGGGGCCGCCGCGGCCGCGCAAAACACGGGGCCCGCACAGCGTCTGGCCAACGGCGCGGATGGGCGCAGCGGCTCTGCCGATGAGGCTGCGGGCCCGTGGGCTGGCGCGGCCCCTGATGCGGATTCGGCCAACGCCGCAGTGGGCTCGGGCCGCCTTTCGGCAGCCACCGGCAGCCAACAGAGCTTCGAGCTTGACCGCCCCTTGCGCGAAGCGCGGGATGCTTTTGAAAAGAGCTACTTCGAGTACCACCTGGCCAAGGAAAACGGCAGCATGACTCGCGTGGCGGAGAAAACGGGCCTTGAGCGCACCCACCTCTACCGCAAGCTCAAGCACCTGGGCGTGGACCTCAGCCGCGCCAAGCGGCAACAGACCTGAGGCCGCCGCCAGATGAACGCCGATGCCACCGGCTCGCCGGGCGTGGCCCTCATCATTGGCGCCGGCAGCGGCATGGGCGCGGCCGCAGCCCGCCGCCTTGCGGCCGATGGCTATCGCGTCGCGCTGCTTTCGGCATCCGGCCGCGGGCAGGCCCTGGCCACAGAACTGGGCGGGCTGTGCGTGAACGGCTCCAACCAGAACGATGCCGACATTCAGGCCCTGGCGGACCGCGCGCTGGAGCGTTGGGGCCGAATCGACGCGCTGGTCAACAGCGCCGGACATGGGCCGCGGGCCCCCATTCTGGAAATCACTGACGCCCAATGGCGCACGGGCCTGGACGTCTACCTGCTCAATGTGGTTCGCGCGGTGCGGATCGTGGGGCCGATGATGCAGGCGCGCCGCGGTGGGTCCATCGTCAACATCTCCAGCGCCTGGGCCTTCGAGCCCAGCCCCCTGTTTCCAAGCTCGGCCGTCTTTCGGGCGGGTCTTGCCGCCTACACGAAACTGGCGGCGCAGGCCCTGGCCCCTGATGGCGTGCGCATCAACAATGTCCTGCCGGGATGGATCGACTCGCTGCCCCAGACCGAAGAGCGGCGCCAGAGCGTGCCGATGCAGCGCTACGGCCGGGCCGAGGAGATTGCGGCCACCATCGCATTCCTCGTCTCGGACGGTGCGGCCTACATCACGGGGCAGAACCTCACCGTGGACGGCGGCCTCATGAAGTCGATCTGAGTCGCAGCC
>CAYYYC010000113.1:0-6805 GCA_964475695.1 uncultured Rubrivivax sp. | reverse complement strand
AAAAATCCGTCCCTGACGTCTTGGCGCAGTCCACGGTCTATGCATTGGACATGGGCGCGCTCCTGGCCGGCACCAAGTATCGCGGCGACTTCGAGCAGCGGCTCAAGGGCGTTCTCAAGCAACTCAAGGAGTTGCCGCATGCCATTCTGTTCATCGATGAGATCCACACCCTCATCGGTGCCGGGGCAGCCTCTGGAGGCACCCTTGACGCGTCCAATCTTCTCAAGCCGGCCCTTTCGAGTGGACAGATGAAGTGCATCGGCGCGACCACCTTCACCGAGTACCGAGGCATCTTCGAGAAGGACGCAGCCCTTTCCCGGCGCTTCCAGAAGGTGGATGTGGTGGAGCCGTCGGTGGAGCAGACTGTGGAAATCCTCAAGGGGCTGAAGAGTCGCTTCGAGGAGCATCATGGGGTGAAGTACGCCGTGGCGGCGCTTCAGGCCGCGGCGGAGCTTTCGGCCAAATACATCAATGATCGGCACCTGCCGGACAAGGCCATTGACGTGATCGATGAGGCGGGCGCCGCGCAGCGCATCCTGCCCAAGAGCAGGCAGAAGAAGACGATCACTCGGCTCGAGGTCGAGGAGATCGTGTCCAAGATCGCCCGGATTCCGCCTGCCTCGGTGTCGTCCGATGACCGCAGCAAGCTCAAGACCCTTGATCGCGACCTCAAGAGCGTCGTTTTCGGTCAGGATCCGGCCATCGATGCGCTGGCCGGTGCCATCAAGATGGCTCGCAGCGGCTTGGGCAAGCCCGACAAGCCGATCGGATCCTTCCTGTTCAGTGGCCCCACTGGCGTGGGGAAGACCGAGGTGGCCAAGCAGCTGGCCTACATCCTCGGCGTGGATCTCATCCGTTTCGACATGTCCGAATACATGGAGCGGCATGCGGTGAGCCGTCTCATCGGTGCGCCGCCAGGGTATGTGGGTTTTGACCAGGGTGGCCTGCTGACCGAGGCCGTGACCAAGAAGCCCCACGCCGTGCTTCTTCTCGATGAGATTGAAAAGGCGCACCCGGACGTCTTCAACGTGCTGCTGCAGGTGATGGACCATGGCACGCTGACGGACAACAACGGGCGCAAGGCTGACTTCCGCAACGTCATGATCATCATGACCACGAATGCGGGGGCGGAAACCATGAACAAGTCCACCATCGGGTTCACCAATGCCCGTGAGGCCGGGGACGAGGCGGCCGACATCAAGCGCATGTTCACCCCGGAATTCCGCAATCGCCTGGATGCGCAGGTGAGCTTCAAGCCCCTCACCGAGGAGGTGATCCTGCGTGTTGTCGACAAGTTCCTGCTGCAGTTGGAGAGCCAGCTGCAGGAGAAAAAGGTCGAAGTCACGTTCACGGACGGCTTGCGCAAGCATCTCGCCCGGAAGGGCTTCGATCCGCTCATGGGTGCAAGGCCGATGCAACGGCTGATTCAGGACACCATCCGACGCGCACTGGCTGACGAGCTGCTGTTTGGTCGCCTTGTCGACGGCGGGCGGCTGACCGTGGACATGGACGAACAGGGCAATCCGACCCTGGACATCAAGCCGCCGCGCAAGAGTGAGCGCTCCAAGGCTGAGTCGGCAACGGCCTAATCGTCTGGGGGCTGCCAGGAGGCTGGGTCCTGGCGGTAGAAGTCGCGGTAGATCTCGTACAGCTCGGTCCCGAAAGCGCCTCGGGCGGGTGAAGAAGGCCTCGCTAGTCACCGCGTAGAACTCGATGGGGTCTTGGGCTGCGTAGTCGTCGATGACGCTTTCGTAGCCGCAGACGCTGCGCTCGTTGAATCGGTCGAAGCACTGCCCAAGCAGCTGCTTCCACTGGCCTCGCTTTTGGGCTGACAACGCCGGGATGCCGTCCATCGCGCCGTCCAGGCCGTCCAGGATGTGCACAAATTCGTGGATGACGACATTGAAGGCGGTCCCCTGGTCCGCCGAGCCCGCAGCGACACCCTCGCACCAACTCAGCATCACCGGGCCACCGGCCACGGACTCCCCCACAAGGCTCTCTTCCCATGTGTGGACGATGCCCGCCTCGTCGACAACTTCCCTCTGCGCAAGGACCGGCCCCTCATGCATCACGATCCCGACGAAGCCCTCATAGCATTGCAGCCCCAGGCGGAGCACTGGCAGGCATGCCTGCGCGGCCACGGCCAAGGCAACTTGATCGGTCACAACGAAACCTCGGGCCCCGCTGAACTCCTTGGCCGCCAGAAAGGCCGAGCACATCCGGCGCAACTCGGAAACCTCTTCAGGAGAGCGCCACCCCAGAAAGGGATAGCTCTCCAGGGTGACCGACCACCGATGCGCTGAGATTTCTCTGGGGCGAAAACAAGGCCAGGGCCAGAGGCGCCCAATCAGGCTGCGAAGCGGACTGGGGTCCATTCCGGCTGCCCCAACTCTCAGGCTCTTGAGACTGGCAGGCGCGTAAACCCGTCCCGAGTCAGCCTGAGCACCTCAGCACGCGGGCGTTGGGCCCGAAGATCCCAGTCGGTCAGAACATAGCGGGTGTAGCCCGGCGCCAGAACCTCGGTGCCCGGAAGATGGGTATGGCCGTGAATCAGGCTGCGGCATCCGGCCTGATGCATCCAAGCCACGGCCGTGGCGGTGTCGATGTCGGAGGTGGCGGATCCGGTCTTGGCCATGCGCTCCCGGGCGTGGTCGCGGCTGCCCTGCCGCATCTTTGAGGCCTCGAACCGTCGGGTTTCCAGCGGCAGGGACAAGAACTCCTGCTGCCATGGCTCACTGCGGACCATGCGCCTGAACGCCAGATACTGGCTGTCTGAGGTGCACAACATGTCGCCATGGGTCAGGAGCACCGGATGATTCCAGGCCACCAGACGGGTCGGGTCAGCCAGCGCCGTCATGGCGGTACGCTGGCGCAGGAGCGACCCGGCCAGGAAGTCACGGTTGCCTACCATGAACGACAGCTGCAGCCGGGCCGATGCATCCTCCAAAGCGGCAACGCACTCGGCCTCGAAGCCCGTGTCTGCGCTGTCATCGCCAAGCCAGACCTCGAAGAGATCGCCAAGAATGTAGACGGCATCGGCCCGGGTCCTCCTCAGGTACTCCCGCCAAGCGCTGAATGTCTCCACATCGTCTTGTTTCAGGTGGATGTCTGAAATGAAGTCGATGGCGCTCCAGCTGGAGTCGGCCTGCACCTCGAAAAAGGCCGGGATGTCGAGCTCGATGTTCATGCCAGATGAGCCGCCGGGCGGTCGCGGTCGGGAGATGGGTCAGGCCTGAGCCAGTGAGACTCTCTCGATGATGACATCCTCGAGGGGCACGTCATCGTGCATCCCTTGCCTGCCGGTCTTGACTGAAGCGATGGCGTCCACAACATCCTGCCCGGAAATCACACGGCCGAAAACCGCGTAACCCCAGCCCTGTGGGCTCTCCGAGCGAAAGTTCAGGAAGTCGTTGTCGGTGGTGTTGATGAAGAACTGCGCCGTGGCGGAGTGGGGCGCAGAAGTCCTGGCCATCGCGATGGTGTAGTGCTCGTTGCCCAGGCCGTTGTTGGCCTCGTTGGCAATCGGAGCGTCGGTTGGCTTTTGGGCCATCCCCGTGGCAAATCCTCCGCCCTGAATCATGAAGCCGGGAATCACCCGGTGGAAGATCGTTCCGTCGTAGTGGCCCTTGGCGGCATAGGCCAGGAAATTCTCGACCGTGCGCGGAGCTCGCTCCTCGTCAAGTTCAATGCGCAGGGTTCCCAGGCTCGTGGCCATGTCGATCAGGGTGCTCATGAGTCTCTCGTTCTCCAGGTTGGTTTCATTCGCGCGGCTTGATGACTTCAGCCTTGATGATCGTGATGGGTTGGGCCGGAAGGTGCGTGAAACTTCCTTTGCTCACCGTGGGTGTCGTCCGTATCCTGTCGACCACATCCATCCCCTGGACAACGGTGGCGAAGACGGCATAGCCGTGCCCGTCACGGGCGTTGGCCTGGTCGAGGAACACGTTGTCAACGACATTGATGTAGAACTGTGAGGTTGCCGAATCGGCAACGGAGGTGCGGGCCATCGCCACGGTCCCTCGAAGGTTGGAAAGTCCGTTTCTGCTTTCCAGCGCAATCGGCGCGCGAGTCGGCCTGGGCTCCAATGCGGCCGTGTATCCGCCGGCCTGCACCATGAAGTTTTCGATGACTCGATGGAAGATCAGGCCATTGAAAAAGCCCGACCCGACATAAGCGAGAAAGTTGGCCGCAGTCTGTGGCGCCTGGTTCGCCGAAAGGACGATCTCAATGTCGCCGGCGCTGGTCTGCAGCCTGACGGTCTGCGCAGTGCTTGGCGCCTGCGCAAGGCCGGCAGCGGCCGCAGCGCAAAGAACCAGCGCGCGGACCGCGCGATGCGGCGCGCCTGCTTCTCGGAACATCCAGCGGAAAGTGGCGACGCGCATGCTTTGATTCGACGAGTTTTATACTCGGCGCATTGTAATTAGACGCCGGCTGCCTCGAGCCCGTTCATCGACACCCGGGCGCCTCTGGTCGCGCCCCCATTTCGTTGTGACCCTAAAGATCTACAACACGCTGACCCGGCGGGTCGAGCCCTTTGTGCCGCTGGAACCCGGCCATGTGCGGATGTACGTGTGCGGCATCACGGTCTACGACTTGTGCCACGTGGGGCATGCCCGAATGATGACGGCCTTTGATGTCGTGGTCAGGTGGCTCAGGGCCAGGGGTTTTCGTGTCACCTATGTGCGCAACATCACTGACATTGACGATAAAATCATCAGGCGTGCGCTCGAACGCGGGATTTCGCTGCGCGAGTTGACCGATGAAATGACGGCTGCCATGCACCAGGATGTCAACGCCATTGGTGTGTTGCCACCGACGCACGAGCCCAGGGCGACGGACCATGTTGGCCGGATGCTGACCATGATTGGTCGACTCGAGCGCAAGGGGCTTGCCTATCGGTCGGCCAGCGGCGATGTGAACTTCGCAGTCCGCCGCTTCGACGGCTATGGCAGGCTTTCCGGCAAGTCCCTGGACGACCTTCGCGCGGGTCAGCGGGTGGCCGTCGAGGAGGACAAGAATGACCCGCTGGACTTCGTCCTGTGGAAGGCCGCCAAGCCGTCCGAGCCGGCCGATGCCCGCTACGAGAGCCCGTATGGCCCGGGTCGTCCCGGATGGCACATCGAGTGTTCAGCCATGAGTTGCGAGCTTCTGGGCGAACACTTCGACATCCACGGCGGCGGCATGGACCTGCAGTTTCCGCACCATGAAAACGAGATTGCCCAGAGCGTGGGTGCCACCGGGCGTCCTTTTGCAAACGTCTGGATGCACAACGGGTTCGTCAATGTGGACAGCCAGAAAATGTCCAAGAGTCTGGACAACTTTTTCACCATCCGCGATGTCCTCAAGACGGTGGACGCGCAGACTTTGCGCTTTTTTTTCGTTCGAACCCACTACCGCAGCCCTCTGAATTTCAGTGATGCCCACCTGCGAGACGCCCGCCTGGCCCTCGAGCGGCTGTACACCGCGCTGGATCGGGTCTTGCCGGATGATGCCGATGAGCCGCAGGCGATGGCCATCGACTGGTCGAACCCGAGTGCAGCGGCGTTCAGGGCGGCCATGGACGACGACTTCAACTGTCCGGCGGCTCTGGCCGTGCTCTTCGATCTGGCGAGTCAGCTCAATCGCAGCGGCGATCCCGCTCAGGCGCGACTGCTCAAGGCACTGGGACGCACCCTGGGGTTGCTGGAGGGCACCCCGCGCGCGTTCCTGCAGTCCGGGGGCGGCCTCGATGAGCAGACGATCCTTCAGCGCATCGAGATGAGGGCACAGGCCAAGAAGGCCCGAGACTTTGCCCTGGCAGACGCGATCCGCGATGAGCTCCTTGCGGCTGGCGTGGCACTCAGCGATGGTCCCCAAGGCACCTCCTGGAGCCGCGCCTAAATGCCGGCGCAGCCTTCCTTGAGCGTTGGGACGGAGCAGCGCCCCATGACGCCGGGGTATTGGGATGAGGCTTGCATCCACCTGAGTCGCCACGACAGGGTGATGAAGCGCCTGATCCCGAAATTTGGCGGGGCGCGCCTGCAGAGCCGTGGCGATGCCTTCACCACCCTGGCCCGTTCCATCGTGGGCCAGCAGATCTCGGTCAAGGCGGCCCAGGCCGTTTGGGAGCGTCTCTGCGCTCCATGGGGTGGCGGCCTGGCCACGCTGCACCCGACCCAGATGCTCAAGGCCGATGACGCCCAACTGCGAACGGCAGGCCTTTCCTTGCGCAAGGTGGAGTACCTCAAGGACCTCGCCCGACATTTCAAGCTGCGGGACGGACGTGAGGCCCGGTGGGATGGCATGTCGGATGAGGACGTGGTCGTTGAGCTCATTGGCATTCGCGGTGTCGGCCGGTGGACGGCTGAAATGTTTCTCATGTTCGGGCTGATGCGCCCCGATGTTCTGCCGCTGGATGACATCGGCCTGCTTCGTGGCATCAGCCTGAACTATTTCAGCGGTGAGCCCGTGACGCGATCGGAGGCTCGGGACATTGCCGAGGCCTGGAGCCCCTACAGGTCGGTGGCGACCTGGTACCTCTGGCGCAGCCTTGACCCGGTGCCCGTGGAATACTAGAGAGGGTCAAGGAGTTCTCGCCATGAGCAAGAAGCACTTTCTGGAGTTTGAGCAGCCCATCGCGGAGCTCGAGGCGAAGATCGAGGAGCTGCGCTATGTTCAGAGCGAGTCGGCGGTCGACATCTCTGAAGAGATTGATCGGCTCGACAAGAAGAGCCAGCAGCTCACCAAGGACATCTATTCGAGCCTTTCGCCCTGGCAAGTCACCCAGATCGCTCGCCATCCGCAGCGGCCTTACACACTGGACTAC
>CAYYYC010000112.1:0-6857 GCA_964475695.1 uncultured Rubrivivax sp. | reverse complement strand
GACCCCTGGGCCACGGCCAGGAAGGCGCCCATGCCCATCTTGGCCACGGCAGCCCGGTCCAGCACCTGGACCTTGAATCCATGCGCCTTGGCCAGAGCACGCGCCTGACTGGCGAGAAACCCCGGCGTGGCGTGGTTGGCGGGACGATTGGCGCATTCGCGGGCCAACTCCACCCCCTGAGCCAAGGCAGCGCCGCGCCGCAATCCCACGCTGACGGCGGTGGCGTCGGTTTTGGCACACGCCAGGCTCACCCTGGTCAACCGGGAGGCCCCCGGCGCGCTCGGCTTGGTGTGCCTGTAGGTGTAGAGGGCATCGGCAACGGCCATGGCCAATGCCTCGGCGTGAGCTTCCGTCGTGCGCCCGGCGCCAGCCTGCATCACAGCCAGGTGGGCAGCCCCCAAGCCCTTGAGTTGGGCCATGCCGGCCGCAACTGCCGCCTTGAATGCCTTGGCCGAGTCATCGGCGGCCACCGCAAAAACCAGGCGCTGAGCCTTGACCCCCGCGGGTCGGTGCACATAGAGCGTCCGCGAGGCCTTGAGTTCCAGATCGGCGCTCCTGAGGGCCTCACGCAAAACCCCGGCCAGGGGTTCCTCGATCCCCTCGGGCACGCGAGCCCCAGGCAACACCACCAAAAGGGCATCAGCGCTCAAGGCAGCCATTCCGCCGGCGCCGAGCGCCATCGATTTGAAGTCCATAATTCACCTGCTCGAGATCAAGGCGATCATGTTATTCGATACCTCCGTGCGCAGGGAACTGGCCCGCTCGTTCGGTGCCAGCCTGATCGTCCTGTTGACCATTGTGCTGACGCTGGGACTGGTGAGGACGGTGGGCGCTGCGGCGCAGGGCAAGGTGGCTCCGCAGGATGTTCTGCTTCTGCTGGGCTTTGCCGGAGTCAGCCAGTTGGCCCCCCTGCTGGCGCTGTCCATGTTCGTGGCGGTGGTCCACACGCTGGGCCGCATCTGGCGCGACAGTGAGATGGTGATCTGGAACAGCGCCGGCATCAGCCTCCAGCGCTTTGCGCAGCCCGTTTTTCGGATGGCCTGGCTGGTTTGCGCGGGGGTGGCGGCTCTGGTGATGTTCGTCACCCCATGGATGAACCAACAGGCGGCGGACCTGATGATCCAGTACGCCCAGCGCTCCGACCTCTCGCGCGTGACACCTGGCGTCTTTCAATCGTCGCGGGATGGTCGCAGCGTCTTTTTCATCGAGCGCGAACGTCTCGGAGATGACCAGGCGCAGGGCCAGACACCCACCACCGCGCGCAGTGTCTTCATCCACACCCAGAGCCCGCAGGGAGAGTCACTGACCACAGCCAGCCAGGGCCGCCTGCAGAATCTGCCCGACGGGCGCTATCTCCGATTGGAAAAGGGCCAGCGGCTGGATCGCCAGACCGAGAGCGCCGAAAGTGCCACCGCATCCTTCGACGAGGCGCTGATCCGAATTGGGGACGCGCCTGCGGCCAGCCGAGCCGATGTGACGCCCAAAACCATGAGCACCTGGGAACTCGCCCTGTTGGACACGCCACAGGCGCAGGGCGAACTGGCCTGGCGCTGCGGCCTTGCGTTGGCGTCAGTGAATCTGCTCGTGCTGGGCATCGCGCTGTCGGTGAGCAACCCCCGCAAGCCGACCCAATGGGGCGTCATGTTTGCGCTGCTGACTTTCATCCTCTACTTCAACCTCATCAACTTGACCCAGTCTTGGGTTCAGACGGGTCAGGCCAGCCTCGGCGGCAGCCTGCTGGCCCTGCACGGCGGCGTGGCCGCCCTGGCCTGGATCACGCTCGCGTGGCGATCACAGTCGCTGGGATGGCGCCTGCTTGGGCTGACCCGGTCCAGGGCCTCGGGCGTTCAGCCATGAAGACTGTCCGCAGGCTGATCTTTCGCGAGGTGCTGGCTGCCGTGGCGTTCACGACTCTGGCCTTCCTAGCCCTGATGTTCTTCTTCGACTTCGTCGATCAGTTGGGGCGCATCGGGCGAACGGGCTACACGCTTGGCACCGCCGCTTTGTCGACCACCCTGGAATTGCCAGGCCGGTTCTATGAGCTCTTTCCGATCACCGTGCTGATCGGCAGCATCTACGCGCTGTCGCGCCTGGCGCAGTCCAGCGAGTTCACCATCCTGAGAACGGCCGGGCTGGGGCCGGGACGAGCGCTGCTCCTGCTGTCGATCCTCGGCTGCGGCTTTGCCTGTGTGACATTTCTGGTGGGCGACTGGGTTGCTCCCGCTGCAGCCCAACGCAGCGAGGCCGTGCGGGCCGCAGCTGCAGGGAGCCTTGGTCTGGGCAAGTCAGGGGCCTGGCTTCGTGACCGTATCGAGCGCAATGGCCAGACGCTGACTGTCTCCGTGCACATTGATCGCCTGGGCGCCTCGGGACAGCTCAAGGGAGTGCGGATCTACGAATTTTCTCCGGACGGAAGGCTCGCCCGCCGAATCCAGGCGGAGCAGGCCACCGCGGGCGAGGACGGGCGGTGGGAGCTGCAGCGCGCGCGGCTGGATAACTGGTCTGGCTCCGCGGCCCCAGCGACCGAAAAGTCCGCCAGCACGCTAGCCTGGAGCAGCAACCTCAAGGCCAGCGTGGTGCTGGCCGCCGTGCTTCCTGTGGGAACCATGACCACGGTGGAACTGTGGCGCTACAGCCGGCACCTCTCCGATCAGGATCAGGCCTACGCCCAACACGCCATCGCCTTCTGGAAGCGCGCGCTCTACCCCATGGCGTGCTTTGTCATGTTGGGGCTGGCCCTGCCGTTTGCCTATCTCCAGGCCCGCGGCGGGAGCATCAGCTGGAAGGTCTTTGGCGGCATCATGATCGGCATCAGTTTCATGGTCTTCAACAATCTTTCCGGCCACCTCGGCCTGCTGCAGGACTGGTCGCCATGGGTGGCCGCTGCGGCCCCCGGCCTGTTCTATCTGTTGCTGTCCCTGGGTGCTTTTGCATGGCTGGTGCGATACCGATGAGCCAATCCCGGCCTCTGCCTTTGCCGGTCTCCCGGCTGCCCAATGTGGGCACGACCATCTTC
Source organism: uncultured Rubrivivax sp. (assembly GCA_964475695.1). Classification (GTDB taxonomy): domain Bacteria; phylum Pseudomonadota; class Gammaproteobacteria; order Burkholderiales; family Burkholderiaceae_C; genus RFTU01. The sequence continues at coordinate 3,841 of CAYYYC010000112.1, read as the reverse complement.
ACCGTCATGTCCGCCCTGGCGCAGGAACACGGCGCGGTCAATCTTGGGCAGGGGTTCCCCGACTTCGGCTGCGACGCCCGCCTGCTCGACAGCGTTACCCGCGCCATGCATGGCGGCTTCAATCAGTACCCGCCGATGGCGGGTGTCGCCAGCCTTCGGCAAGCCGTATCGGCGAAGGTTCAGCAGCTCTACGGCAGGCTCTACGACCCGGATCGCGAGATCACCATCACAGCCGGCGCCACGCAGGCGATTCTCACGGCCGTGCTCGCTCTGGTTCACCCAGGCGATGAAGTCATCGTTCTGGAGCCCTGCTACGACAGCTACATCCCCAACATCGAGCTTGCGGGCGCTCGCGTGGTTCCGGTGGCTCTGAGCCCAGGATCGTTCGAGCCCGACTTCTCGGCGATTGCCGCAGCCATCGGCCCGAGAACCCGTGCGCTGATCATCAACAGTCCGCACAACCCCAGCGGCGCCACATGGAACGCCGAACAGATGAGGCGCCTGGAAGAGCTCCTGGCGCCCACCGATGTGCTGCTGATCAGTGATGAGGTGTACGAGCACATGGTCTACGACGGCCAAGCCCATCAAAGTGCGAGCCGCTATCCCGGGCTGTCGCAGCGAGCCGTGGTGGTCTCCAGCTTTGGAAAGACATTCCATGTCACCGGCTGGAAGATCGGCACGGTGGTGGCTCCAGCGCCGCTGATGGCCGAGTTCCGCAAGGTGCACCAGTTCAATGTCTTCACCGTCAACACCCCGATGCAGCACGCGCTGGCCGACTACCTCGAGGACCCTCGCCCCTATCTGGAGCTGGCCGGCTTTTATCAGGCCAAGCGCGACCGTTTCGCCCAGGGCCTGCGCCGCACTCGCTTCAAGCTTCTGCCCTGCCCCGGCACCTATTTCCAGTGTGTGGACTACTCCGGTATCTCAAGCCTGAGCGAGTTCGACTTCTGCCGCTGGCTGACCATCGAGGCGGGTGTTGCCGCCATTCCCTTGTCAGCCTTCTACAGCGCAGGGTTTGAGCAGGGAATCGTGCGTTTCTGCTTTGCCAAGCAGGATGCGACACTGGACAGCGCGTTGGAGCGGCTTGTCCGGATCTGACCACCATTCATCCACACCCGCCATGCCCACAGAACTATTGGCCGACACCCAGGGTGCCACCCTGGTGTTGACCCTCAAGGACACCGCCACCCGCAACGCCCTGTCACGAGAGGTCTACGCCCGGGGGATCGAGCTCATGGCGCAGGCGCAGCAGGATTGCGCGATCCGCGCGGTGGTGCTGCGCGGCGATGGGGACACCTTCTGCGCCGGAGGCAACCTTCAGCGCATTCTGGCGGTGCGTGAGATGGGACTCGAGTCAGGCGCCACGCTGCAGCGGGAGTCGGTCGACCTGCTGTCGGGCTGGGTGATGGCCATGGCCGAATGCCCCAAGCCCGTGATCGCCGCAGTCGAGGGTGCCGCGGCCGGCGCCGGTGCCTCGCTGGCTCTGGGATGCGACCTGGTGGTGGCCAGCCGTGACGCTCGGTTCGTGATGAGCTATGCGCGAATCGGCCTGAGCCCAGATGGCGGCGGCAGTTGGCAAATGGCCCGATTTCTGCCCAGAGCTCTGGCGCTGAAGGTGCTCTGGCTTGGTGGCTCGATGGATGCCTCAGAGCTGCACGCGCACGGTCTGGTGACCGAGCTGTGCGAGCCTGGGCACGCATTGACGGCGGCACTGGCCCTGGCTGAGAGGCTTGCGCAGATGGCGCCGAACGCCGTGGCCAGCGTCAAGCAGCTTCACCGGGAGGCACAGGAACAGGGGCTGGCCCAGCACATGCAGTCCGAGCGCGAGCACTTTGTGGCCAACCTCTTTCATGCCAATGGCGGAGAAGGCGCGTTGGCGTTTGTGCAAAAGCGCAAGGCTCTCTTCACCTAGGCCGAGTGAATGCAGGAGTACACCGGAACCCGCCCGATGGCCGACTTGCCGTTCTCGGCGCAAGCCCTGGAAGGCCATCTCCGCACGCATGTGGCGGGCTTTGCGGGGCCGCTGTCGATTGAGCAGTTCAAAGGCGGCCAGAGCAATCCCACCTACTGCCTGCGCACCCCCAAGGAAAGCTATGTGATGCGCAGCAAGCCTGGGCCTGTGGCGCGGCTTCTGCCTTCGGCGCACGCGATCGAGAGAGAGTTTCGAGTGATGCAGGCACTGGCCGGCAGCGGCGTGCCTGTCCCCCGAATGCTCCTGTTGTGCGAGGACGAGTCAGTCATCGGGCGTGCCTTCTTCATCATGGAGCATGTGCAGGGGCGTGTGCTTTGGGAACAATCCCTGCCGGAGGAGTCACCCACCGAGCGCAGCGCGATCTACGATGAGATGAACCGGGTTCTGGCCCAACTCCATCGCCTCGATCCCGTCGCCTTGGGGCTCGCCGACTATGGCAAGCCCGGCAGCTATTTCGAGCGCCAGATCGGCCGCTGGAGCCGCCAGTACGCGGCCTCGGTGACCCAACCCATCGAAGCCATGGACCGGCTGATCGACTGGCTGCCGACGCATCTGCCGGCCAGCGCGCTGGACGACTCCCAGGCCTGCATCGTTCATGGCGACTACAGGCTGGACAACCTCATGTTTCATCCGACGAAACCGCAGGTGCTGGCCGTGCTGGACTGGGAACTCTCGACCCTGGGCCACCCACTGGCGGACTTCAGCTATCACTGCATGGCCTGGCACATCGAGCCAGGCGCATTCCGCGGCATCGGTGGATTGGACCTGGGCCGCCTCGGAATCCCGACAGAGCCGCAATACATCGATGCCTATTGCAGACGCACCGGCCGTGATGCTGCTGAACGACGCCAGCAGTTGGCGGCAGACTGGAATTTCTATCTGGCCTACAACCTGTTTCGCATGGCTGCCATCCTGCAGGGGATCGCCAAGCGCCTGGAGCAGGGAACGGCAAGCAGCCAGCAGGCCAGGCAGGCTGCCGCCGGCGCGCGACCCCTGGCCGAGTTGGGCTGGCGATTTGCACAACGCGCCTGACCCCTGCCAGGACTTCATGTCGGAAAGAACACCATGGACTTCAGCTACTCCCCCAAGACCGAGGCCCTGCGCCAAAGGCTTCTGGCCTTCATGGACGAGCACATCTATCCCCAGGAAAGGGCATTGGATGAGGAACTGCAGGCCAACACCCAGGCCGGGCGCCGCTGGACGCCCCTGCAAACCATCGAACGACTCAAGCCATTGGCCAGGCAAGAGGGCCTGTGGAATCTTTTCCTCCCCGACAGCCAGTGGGGCGCAGGCCTGAGCAACCAGGAATATGCGCCTCTGGCCGAGATCATGGGACGCGTTCCGTGGAGCAGCGAGGTCTTCAACTGCTCCGCCCCGGACACCGGAAACATGGAGGTGTTGGTTCGGTATGGCACGCCCGCGCAGCAGGACCAGTGGCTCAAGCCTCTGCTGGCCGGAGAGATCCGCAGCGCCTTTGCCATGACCGAACCGGCGGTGGCATCTTCTGACGCCACCAACATTGAGGCCCGGATCGATCGCGAGGGCGAGGACTGCGTGATCAACGCGCGCAAGTGGTGGACCAGCGGTGCCGGCGATCCGCGCTGCAAAGTCCTGATCTTCATGGGCAAGACCGACACTGAGGCGCCGCGGCACTCTCAGCAGTCCATGATCCTGGTGCCCATGGACACGCCGGGGGTGAGGGTGCTCAGGCCGCTGACCGTCATGGGCTTCGACGATGCACCCCATGGCCACATGGAGGTGGCCTTCGAGAATGTGCGGGTCCCCGCCGCCAATTTGCTGCTTGGCCCCGGACGAGGCTTTGAGATCGCCCAGGGTCGCCTGGGGCCGGGGCGCATTCACCACTGCATG
>CAYYYC010000111.1:0-6858 GCA_964475695.1 uncultured Rubrivivax sp. | reverse complement strand
CGGCTTTGCGGAAGAGCAGGCGCGAGCAACGGCCCATCTGATTGCCGATGTGCTGGACAACCCCCACGACCCGGCGAACATCGAAGCGGTGCGCGCCAAAGTCGCCGGCCTGACTCGCCAATTTCCCGTCTACCGTTGAGGCGCCGCAGCACGGCACCAGGCTGAGGGCTCACGAAATGCGCTGCCCGTTCTGCAACCACACCGACACCCAGGTGGTCGAAACACGCGACTCCGAGGAAGGTGATGCCATCCGCAGGCGACGCAAATGTCCGTCGTGCGATCAACGCTTCACCACCTACGAGAGAGCCGACATCGCCATGCCGATGGTGGTCAAGAAGGATGGCGCGCGGGTGGAGTTCGTCGCGGCCAAGCTGCGAGCGTCGATGCAGCTGGCTCTGCGAAAGCGGCCAGTGAGCGTCGAGCAGATCGACGATGCAATGGCGCGCATCGAGGAGCAGCTCCTGTCAAGCGCCCAGCGCGAGGTCGCGTCCTCGCGCCTGGGCGAGCTGGTCATGCGCCAGCTCAAGCGCATCGACAAGGTGGCCTATGTCCGGTTTGCCTCGGTCTATCGGAGCTTCGAGGATGTCGACGAATTCAGGAAGCTGATCAAGAACATCTGAGAACGCGAGAGTCAATCCCCCCTTGGTTCCGCTCCTTGAGGCGATGCGCATGGAACGCCCGGTGGCCTAGAGTGGGCGCATGCATTTCCCGTCTTCGCCCACCCCGCGCCCCTATCGTTCTCAACCCCCGCGGCGGCAAAGCACACCGGGCTTTGGCCTGATCGAGGCACTGGTGGCCGCCACGGCGGCTGCTTTGATGGCTGCGGCCGCCCTCCCCCAGCTTGCAGGCATGGTGGAGCTGCACCGGCTCAGGGCTGCCTCGGCCGACTGGTCCAGGGTCGTGTCGGCGGCCCGCGACTGGGCCTTCAACCAACAGCATGATGTGAGGCTCGACCTGCACAGAGATGGCTCCGCCTGCCTCTTGCTGCATGACGGGGCGCGCGGCGCATGCACAGGTTGCCTCGGAGCGGCGGTCTGCCAGTCCGGCGTCCGCCTGTTGGCGCGAACACAGCCCCTGCCGCGGGGACTTGCGGCCACCGCCAACAGCGCCAGTCAGGCCTGGAGCGCAGGCCCGAGAGTGGTCACGCCCACAGGCACCTGGCAGATCGCCCTGGCCGACGGGCGTGCGATACACCATGTCGTCAATGTTGCCGGTCGCATGCGGGTTTGCTCTCCACAGGGGAGAGTCTCGGGGCTGGCCGCATGCTGAGAAGCGATCTGGGGACGCCTGCGCAGGCCCGCGCTCGGCCTCAGCCGCCCTGCGGCTTCACATTGCTTGAGGCCTTGGCGAGCCTGCTGATCTTGATGATGCTGGCAGGTATTGGATACCCCGCCCTGCAGGACCATCTTCGCAAGGGGCGCCGGCATGAGGCTGCCGCTGGCCTTGCGACCCTGCAGCTGGCGCAGGAGCGATGGCGCCTCGGTTCGAATGAGTACGCGGCCAGCCTGCAGGCTCTGGCCTGGGCGCCACCGTCTGCAGGCAGCCACTACGAATACTCGGTGCAGGGAGCCAGCGGACTCGGCTACACGGTCGTGGCGACTGCGCGTCAGGGCTCTGCGCAAGCCCAAGACCCCGACTGCGCGCAGATGGCCCTTTCCCTCTCCGGCTTGGAGGTGCAACGCCTCGCCGGGGGGGCAGGCCAGGCCATGACTGCCCGCGGCGCTGCCGGATGCTGGCCCGCATGAGGCATGGTCGCGGCTTTGCGCTGCTCGATTGGGTGGTGGGCTCAGCGCTCGCGATGCTGATCGGCACCGGCGCACTGGTGCTGTTGGCCGAGCAGATCAAGACCCTCAACCATTCGATGGCTCAGTGGTCACAGGCGCAGGAACTGCAGGCCATCGAGCAGGCGCTTCGCTCCGAATTGCGCATTGCCGGGCAGCGCAACAGACCGGGGCAGAGCGCAGACCACGACTCCATGGTGCTGGACCCTGCCGCAGGCCCTGCCCTGCATTACCTGTGTGATCGCTGCGGCGCGACGGACCGCGCCGCACAGGCGGGCTTCCGGCTGGCCGATGGCGTGATCTGGCATCGCAGCCTCGGGTCGCGCTCCTACCAGTCGCTGAACGATGCCAGAAGCCTGGCACTGGCTTCCTGGACGATAGACCTGGCCAAGGCACGGGACTGCCCGCCGCGCTTGAAGGTTCAGCTTTTGCCGAAGGCCTCGGCATCGCCGCCCGTCGACTTGTGGATACGCCCTCGAAATCTCGGGCTCGGTTCCTGTGAGCAGGGTGGCCGCTGATCACGCGCCAAGGTCTCGAGGCATGGCTGTTTTGGCGCTTTGCCTGGTGTTGGCTTGGGCTGCGATGATGTCCGGCTCGGTGATGCAGGGCCTGAGCGTGGAGAAAAGCCGGTCGTGGTCTGCGTCATGGGCCCGGCTGCAGGCTCAGGCCCTAGGGCATGGGTTGCAGCAATGGGCCCTGGCCCAGATGGAGGACCAGCGGGCGGTGGACGATCACTGTCTGGTCCTTGAAGCGGGTGACGCCGATCCCCCGACCGCGCGGGGTCGGTCGTTCGGCGTGCGCATGGTTCGCGACGGCGTTCGCATGGCCTGCGCGGCGGAGCCCGATCTCGTGGAGGCCCGAAGCCCCTGGCGCTGCGAATGCGGCCTGAGTGCGCCTCAAGCGCGCACCGGCGCCGGCTCTGCTGAACTGCTGCTCGAATTCGACGCGCAGGACGCCCTGATGCTCATGCGGGTTTCAGCGTCGGTGTCAGTGCCCGGCCAGGTGGCACCTGCCACGTGGCGAGAGTCCGTGCTGCTGCGCCGGGACGAGGCATCGGTTTGGCGCGCGGTGGTGGGCTCATGGCTGGACGGGCGGTGAAGGCTCGCATCTTCAAGCGGGCTGGCCCGCGCAACATGGTCTGCGGTCATGCGTTGGTGACGGCTCTGGTTGCTTCCCTGCTCTTGGCGCTGACCGCTGCAAGCGCGGCGCACTGGTGGATCCAACTGCTTCAGGCCGAGCGTCTTCAGGCCCAGAGGATCGCGGCAATGCGGATGCTGCACAACGCGATGGAACTTTCGGGGCAGGCCAGCCCCGTCAGCATCCAGGCGCCCCAGGGCACAGGCATTTCATTCTCGGCGCTCGAGCAGGCTGCCGCCTCCCAGCGAGGCCCGAGTCGAGGGTCATTCATCGTCCTTTCAGCCCGTTGGACAGACCCCTTGGGACAGACGCATCGCCTGGCCCTGGCCACCTTCGCCGGCCCGGTGGCGCGCCTGCACTAGGGCGTTTCACGACTCCTACAATCCGAACTCGTCCCGCCCATCTGAGCCCCGCCTTGGGCCCAAGGCGCATGACCCGTCGCGAGCCCGCATGACCCCGGAACAACTGCGCTGCCTGGCACTTGCCGAGCAGGCCATCGGCCTGTCCGATCCCAATCCCCGTGTCGGTTGTGTCATTCAAACGGCGCAGGGCCAAATCGTCGAGGGCCACACACAGCAGGCCGGAGGATGGCATGCCGAAGCCCATGCGCTGGCGCTGGCCCGACAGCAGGGCTTCGACACCCGAGGCGCCCGTGTCTGGGTGTCCCTGGAACCCTGCAGCCACCACGGCCGCACGCCGCCCTGCAGTCAGGCGCTGATTGACTCTGGTGTCATGAGTGTGCAGGTCGCATGCCTGGACCCCAACCCGCGCGTCCGCGGCCGCGGGGTGGAGCAGCTGCGCAATGCCGGGATTTCGGTGCAGGTGGACGATGGTGCCTGGGCAGCCCGGGCTCGCGAACTCAACATCGGATTCATGTCCCGCATGGAGCGAGGTCGGCCTTGGGTGAGGATGAAGACAGCCGCCTCGCTCGACGGCGTCACGGCACTGCTCAACGGGCAGAGCCAATGGATCACAAGCCAGACGGCTCAAGTCGATGGGCATGGATGGCGGCGCCGCGCTTCGGCGGTGCTGACTGGCATCGGGACGATCCGGGATGATGACCCAAGGCTGGATGTGCGCTGGGTGCCCACACGGCGGCAACCGCTGAGGGTCGTCGTCGATTCCACCCTGGCCATCAGCCGGTCTGCCCGCATCCTGCAGCCACCCGGCGACTGCCTGGTCTACACCACCAATCCCGATACCGATGCGCGCGCGGCATTGCAGAGGCTTCCGGGCGTGGATGTGGCCCTGCTGCCCAGCCTCGGCCCGGCAGGCAAGAACGACCTGGGCGCGATGATGACTGACCTTGCCATTCGGGAGGTCAACGAGGTTCATGTGGAGGCCGGGGAAAAGCTCTGCGGTTCGCTGCTGCGCGCCGGGCTTGTCGATGAACTGCTGGTCTACATGGCGCCCAAGCTGCTGGGATCGGGCAAGGGCCTGGCCAGCATCTTCTCCGCCCCATTGGAGTCGCTGCAGGAACACATCCCGCTGGAGTTCCTCGACTGTGGGCGCGTGGGCCCCGATCTGCGCCTTCGGGCCCTGACCGCCGGCGGGCAGGCGTTCTGGACGGCCGCGCCGCAGCGGTGACCGACAGGGCCCGCCACCTACAATCGGGCGGCTATGCCAATTTCTCCGATACCCGAGCTGGTGGCCGATCTGGCGGCCGGTCGCATGGTGGTACTCATCGATGAGGAAGACCGTGAAAACGAGGGCGACCTGGTCCAGGCCGCCGATCATGTGAGTCCGCAGGCCATCAATTTCATGGCCAAGCATGGGCGCGGGCTGATCTGCCTCACTTTGACCCGGGAGCGGTGCGAGCGTCTGCAGCTGCCGCCGATGGCTGCACGAAACGGCACCAAGCACAGCACCGCGTTCACCGTCTCGATCGAGGCCGCCACGGGCGTAACCACCGGGATTTCGGCTGCGGACCGCGCCCGAACGATTTCCGTGGCCGTTGCGCCGCAGGCCAAACCCGGGGACTTGGTCCAGCCCGGCCATGTGTTTCCGCTGCAGGCGCAGGACGGCGGCGTGCTCATGCGGGCGGGCCACACGGAAGCGGGTTGCGATCTTGCCGCCATGGCCGGTCTGAGCCCCAGCGCAGTGATCTGCGAGATCATGAACGACGACGGCACCATGGCCCGACTGCCTGACCTGGAGTCTTTCGCTCTAGAGCATGGCCTCAAGATCGGCACCATCGCTGACCTGATCCAGCACCGCAGTCACAACGAGTCTCTCATCCAGGCGGTGGGCCGCCGCGAATTGCAGACCCTCAGCGGGTCGTTCGATTGCACGGTGTTTCGGGATCGCACGGGCGGTACGCACCTGGCCCTCACATGCGGCCATTGGTCGCCCCAGGATGAGGTCTGGGTGCGTGTGCACGAGCCGCTTTCCGTCATGGACCTGCTTGACGCCGGCCCGTCGCGCCACTCCTGGCCGCTGCCGGTCGCATTGGCAGCGCTGCAGGGGCAGGGCCGCGGCGTGGCGGTGTTGCTCAACGCGGGTGAAGAAGCCGGCCCGCTGCTGGCCAGAGTGATGCCCGCTGAACTCGCAACCGGCACCCAGCCCGCGCACTCGGCGATGGATCTGCGGACCTACGGCGTTGGGGCCCAGATTCTGAGAGCCATGGGCGTGCAGCGCATGCGGCTCATGGCCAATCCCAGGCGCATGCCGAGCATGACGGGCTACGGCCTGGAGGTCACGGGTTTCGTCCCCAGCCCCGAGCAGAGCCGGGCCGCCGGCGGCGGGAGCAGGAAATGAAGGGCACCAGTGGCATCAGCGCAATGACACCCGTCGACGGCCAGGGCCTGCGGTTCGGAATTGTTCGGGCCCGCTTCAACAGCGGCGTCACCGATGCCCTGCTCCGGGCGTGCCTGACGAGCCTCCACGGGCACGGCGTGAGCCCGGCGCAGATCGAGACCGTCACGGTGCCCGGCGCCCTGGAGATCCCCCTGGCTCTGCAGGGCATGGCGAGGTCGGGAAGATTCGACGCACTGATCGCGTTGGGCTGCGTGATCCGCGGGGAGACCTTTCACTTTGAGTTGGTGGCGCACGAGAGCGCCGCAGGCGTCAGTCGTGTGGGCCTGGACCACCACATTCCCATCGCCAATGCGATCCTGACGGTGGAATCGATGGAGCAGGCCATCGCGCGACAGGAGGAAAAGGGGCGTGAGGCCGCCGTGGTGGCCCTGGAGATGGTGCGACTGCTTCATTCCCTGGAGCCCGTTGCGGCGGGCGGCGTTGCTCCACGCAGCGCTGCGGATTCGGTCCGCCCATGAGCCAGGATCGGTCTGACGGCCCCGCCAGCACCCCTCGAGGCAAGGGATCGGGCAACTCGGCCCGGCGGCGTGCCCGCCAGGCTGCGCTCACCGGGCTTTACCAGTGGCTGTTGTCCCGCGAGGACGTGACGCTGATCGCCCTGCATGTGCAGGAACAGGATGTGTATGCGGGCTGCGATCCGGCGCATTTTGAGGCCCTGCTGCGTGGGTGCATCGATCAGGCTGAGGGCCTTGACGCTGCCCTGTCGAGGCATGTGGACAGGCCCATGGCCGAACTCTCCGCGGTCGAGCATGCCGCCCTGCTCGTCGGCGCCTTCGAACTCGCCCATTGCGTCGACATCCCCTACCGGGTGGTCATCAATGAAGCGGTGGAACTGGCCAAGTCCTATGGCGGGACCGATGGCCACAAGTTCGTGAACGGAGTGCTGGACAAGGTTGCCGCCGACCTGCGGATGGTTGAGGTCAAGGCAGCCCGCGCGCAGTGGGGATGACGGGAAGATGACACTCAGGCTGGCATCCCGGGTCGATCAGATCGAGCCTTTCTATGTGATGGAAGTGGCCAAGCGCGCTGCGGCCATGGCCGAGACCGCGACCTGCGACCCCGCGCAAGGCGGACGGCCGATGGTCTATCTCAACATCGGCGAGCCCGACCAGACCGCCTGCAG
>CAYYYC010000110.1:0-6932 GCA_964475695.1 uncultured Rubrivivax sp. | reverse complement strand
CCAGGATGTCGAAGATGCGCTTGGCGCCAGCCGCGGCCTTTTGCGTGAAGCTGACGATGCGGCTCATCGAATCCAGTCTGCCGTAGAAACGGCCGATGTAGGCGATGAAGGCCGTGAGCACACCCACCGTGATGTCGCCATGGCTGACCTGCCAGATGCCGAAGGCCCAAACCACCAGCAGCCCGATCTCGGTCAGCAGCGTCACGGTGGGCGTGAACAGGCTCCAGGTGCGGTTGATCCTGTCGTTGACCTCCAGGTTGCGCTCGTTGGCCAATCGAAAGCGCTCGGCCTCATGCCGCTCCTGCGCGAAGGCCTTGACCACACGAACGCCTGGGATCGTGTCGGCCAGCACATTGGTGACCTCACCCCAAACCCGGTCGACCTTCTCGAAACCGGTGCGCAACCGGTCTCGCACCTGGTGGATCATCCAGGCGATGAAGGGCAGGGGCAGCAGTGTGACCAAGGCCAGCCACGGATTGATTGAGGCCAGGATCACCGCAGTCATCACCAGCATGAGCACATCGTTGAGAAAGTCCAGTGCGTGCAGCGACAGGAAGACACAGATGCGGTCGGACTCGCTGCCAATGCGCGCGATGAGATCGCCCGTGCGCTTGCCCCCGAAATATTCCAGGCTCAGCGTCATGAGGTGGCTGAAGGTGGCGGTGCGCAGGTCCGAGCCGATCCGCTCGGAGATCAGCGCCAGAAGGTATGTCCGCCACCAGCCCAGCCCCCACGCCGCAAGCGCCGACGCCAGCAGCCCACCCAGGTAAGCCATCACCAGCACGCCGTCGATGGCCTGCCCGTTCTGGAACGGAATCAGGACATCATCCATCAGCGGCATCGTCAGGTAGGGAGGCACCAGGCTGGCCGCGGTCGTCAGCAGGGTCAGTGCCATGCCCAGAGCCAGCTGCCCCTGATAGGGACGGGCGAAGCGCCACAGCCGCAGCAGAACCCAGGTGGACGGTGGCTGCAACAGCTCCCGGTGGCAGATTTCGCAGTCTTGGCTGTCGGGCGGCAGTGGTGCGTTGCAGCTTGGGCAGTGGGCCGTTTCGTCCTCGGCCGGCGCCCCGGGTGACTCTCCCTGCAGCGCGGCCACAGCCCTGTCGAATTGCTGCACCAGCCGAATCGCGGCGACATCGCGCCCCAGCGTGTAGCGCCACTGCGCCAGCCGGCGTTGCGGATCGTGAAGAGAAAGCACTCCCACCCCGGCCCGGTCACTGTGCTGCAGCCGCAGGCCTGCCGCCAGGGGCCAGGTCTGGCCGGCCCCAGTGAGCCGGTTGCGCCAGGCCAACGCCGTGGCACTGACGGTGAGTTCGCTGGATTCGAAGCGCCCCTGGAGGTTCAGGTCCAGATCCAAGGTGGCCAAGACACTTTCCCGGGCAGGCGACGGGGCTTCGCCGGTCTGCCTGTCATCGGATGGGCCAGCGGCCGCGTTATCCGCCTCAGAGGGTGCCCCGTGGGCGCCGCCCGAGGCAGAGGGTTCAATGGGTTGGGAGGTGGTTGCAGACATGGGAGCAGAAAGACGGCGAAGCATCGCCGCCACGGCCTTGGCGCCGAAGCCTGGATTGTCAGCCATCGTGAAGGTTTTGCCGACCATGCCGGCTCAACGCTTGGCGGACGCTTCAGGTGGACAATCCGCGCTTATGGATCAGACACGCCCGCCTGGCCGCGCTGAACAGCCTGCCGCCGCCCAGACCATGGATCTGCGAATCCTGCGCATCGCGTTCCTTCGTGGCCCCAACATGTGGACCTACCGTTCGGTGCTGGAGGTCTGGTTGGACTTGGGCGAACTCGAACAGTTTCCCACCCACAAGCTGCCGGGCTTCACCGACAGGCTGTTGGCTATCGTGCCGGGCCTGGGCGACCATCACTGCGGGGTGGGTCGCCAGGGTGGCTTCCTGGAGAGGCTGCGCGAGGGCACCTGGATGGGACATGTGCTGGAGCATGTCGTCATCGAGGTGCTGGACCAGGCCGGGATGCCCACGGGATTTGGGCAGACCCGAGAGACCTCGACGCCCGGGGTCTACCGCATGGTGTTTCGTGCCCGTGATGAAAAAGTTGCCCGCCACGCGTTGGAGGTGGGCCATGAAATCGTGCGCGCGGCCATCCGCGGGCGTGCCTATGAACTCAAACCTGCGCTGCAGGCCCTGCGCGACAAGATCGACCAGGTCTATCTGGGCCCAAGCACTGCGCACATCGTGGCCTGTGCCAATGAACGGGAGATCCCCCACATTCGCCTGAACCAGGGCAACCTTGTGCAGCTGGGACACGGCGCCAGCCAGAAGCGCATCTGGACGGCGGAAACAGACCGCACCAGCGCCATCGCCGAGGGCATCGCCAGCGACAAGGACATGACCAAGGAGATGCTCGCGGCCTGCGGCGTCCCGGTGCCCGAGGGCTGCCTGGTCGACGGCCCCGAGGAGGCCTGGCGTGTGGCGCAGCGCATGGGGTGCCCTGTGGTGGTCAAGCCCACCGACGCCAACCATGGGCGCGGCGTCGCCCTCGACCTTTCGACCGAGGAAGAGGTCCGCTCGGCCTTTCATGTGGCCAGGGCTGAAGGAAGTGGTGTTCTGGTGGAGCGCCACATCCCAGGGGAGGAGCACCGCCTGCTGGTCGTCGCCGGCCGAGTGGCTGCCGCCGCAAGGGGCGAGACGGCCTGGGTCACTGGCGATGGTGCGCACACGGTCGAGCAGCTCATCGACCTGCAGATCAACAGCGACCCGCGCCGGGGCGACACCGAAGACCATCCGCTCAACCCCATCCTCATCCGCCAGGAAGGCGAGGTGCAGATCACCGTCCTCAAGCAGGGCCTGAGCCCCGAGTCGATTCCCGAGCAGGGTCGCCGGGTCCTGGTCAGCCGCAAGGGCAACATGGCCAATGACTGCACCGACGAGGTGCATCCCGAGGTGGCGCACGCCTGCGCGCTCGCCGCACGGGTCGTGGGCCTGGACATTGCCGGCATCGATCTGGTCTGTCAGGACATCTCGCGGCCACTGCAGTCCCAGGGCGGAGCCATCGTCGAGGTCAACGCCGGGCCCGGTCTGCTCATGCATCTCAAGCCCGCCAGCGGCAAGCCGCGCGAGGTCGGCAAGGCCATCGTTGAGCACCTCTTCCCCCAGGGGCAGTCCGGGCGGATCCCGATCGTGGGCGTCACCGGCAACCGCGACACGTCAGTCATCGCCCGGCTGGTCGCCTGGCTTGTGCAGATGTCCGGGCCCATGGTGGGCGTGGCCTGCCGTGATGGGCTCTTCGTGGGAAACCGTCGCGTCGAGCGCGGAGACGCCCTGGGATGGCAGGTGTCGCAGCGCCTCCTGATCAACCGCAATGTCGAGGCAGCCGTTTTCGAGAGCAGCCCCGTCACCATCCTGGAAGAGGGCCTGGCCTACGACCGCTGCAATGTGGGCATCGTCACCGACTGCGACAGCTTCCACGGTGCGGTGCGCCACGACATCGCCACGCCTGAGCAACGCTTCAAGGTCTCGCGCACGCAGGTTGATGTGGTGCGTAGCGATGGCGCGGCCGTCCTTCACGCGGCCGATCCACAGGTCGTGGCCATGGCCGAACTCAGCGATGGGGAGGTCGTCCTCTACGCTGAGGACGGTGGCCTGGAGGCCCTGCGTGCGCACGCGGACTCCGGCGGGCGAGCGGTCTGGCTGGAGGGCCGCACGGTGACTCTGGCCGCCGGCTCGAGTCGAACGCCGCTGCTCGACATCGACCGCGACATGCGGGTCAGCCCGCGTGAGGTTCCTGCCTTGGCAACCTTGGCTGCGGTGGCCGCCGCCTGGGCTCTTGACCTCACCCCTGAGCTCATCGTGGCCGGCCTAGAAACTTTCGAGATGCGTCGCGCGGATCTTCGCCTTGACGCGCCCGCAGCTGCCTGAGCCCTGACAGCGCGGCCCACGCCCAGACGGAAACACCATGGAACTCATCCGCACGCGAGCTCTGCGAGGCCCCAACATCTGGAGCCGCCACACCGCCCTGGAAATGGAGGTCTCCTGTGGCCCTGGGGAACGCAGCGTCGACACCCTGGAGGGCTTCGAAGACCGATTGCGCGCGTTGTGCCCGGGCTTTGACACCCTGCGCACGCCCACCCGACGGGCGGCGATCACCATGGCTCACGCCCTGGAGTCGGCCCTGCTGGCCCTTCAGGCGGCGGCAGGATGCCCGGTGACATTCGGCCACACCGAGCCCACGGCCGAGGAGGGCATCCTGCTGGTGGTTGTGGAGTACACGCAGGAGGAAGTGGCCCGCCGCGGCCTGGCGATGGCGCAGCAGATCCTGCAGGCTGCGGCAGCGCCCGACTCCGGTAATGCGCTGGGTCACGATGGTCAGCCCTTCGTGGCCGAGTTGCGAGAGCTCGATGAAGACCTCAGGCTTGGCCCCAGCACCGGGGCGATCGTCGCAGCCGCTGTGGCCCGCGGCATCCCGTATCGGCGGCTGACCACGGGCAGCCTTGTGCAGTTCGGCTGGGGCCATCGGCAGCGGCGCATCCAGGCCGCCGAGGTGGACAGCACCAGTGCCGTGGCCGAGGCCATCGCCCAGGACAAGGACCTGACAAAGCATCTCCTGCAGGCTGCCGCGGTCCCGGTGCCTTCCGGCGCGCCGGCAGCCTCTGTCGATGAAGCCTGGGCCGTCGCCCAGCGCATCGGTCTGCCTGTCGTCGTCAAGCCCCAGGATGGCAGCCAAGGGCGTGGCGTGACCGTCAACATCACCACCCGACAACAGATCGAGGCGGCCTTTCACACGGCGGCCTCCATCGGTCATGTGCTGGTCGAGAAGTTCTTGCCCGGCAGTGACTTTCGGCTGCTCGTGGTCGGCCAAAGGCTGGTGGCTGCCGCTCGACGGGATCCGCCGCTGGTCATCGGTGACGGCCGGCACAGCGTTCGAGAGTTGGTGGAGATCGTCAACTCGGATCCGCGCCGAGGCATTGGCCATGCGACTTCCCTGACGCGGATCCGCTTCGACGACATCGCCAAGGCGCGTCTGGCCCTGCAGGGGCTGACTCCGGAGTCGGTTCCTGAAAAGGGGTGTCGGGTTGTCCTGCGCAACAACGCCAACCTCTCAACCGGCGGCACCGCCACGGATGTGACTGACGATGTGCATCCGGAGGTTGCCGCCTGCGCGGTGGATGCCGCGCGGATGGTGGGACTGCATGTCTGCGGTGTGGATGTCGTCTGCGAGACAGTCCAGCGCCCACTGGAGGAGCAGTCCGGCGGGATCGTCGAAGTCAATGCCGCCCCGGGCCTGCGCATGCACCTCAACCCGTCCTACGGCAAGGGCCGCGACATCGGAAATCCCATCGTCTCGCAGCTCTACGGCCCCGCTGAAGACGGCCGCATCCCGTTGGTGGCCGTCACTGGCGTCAATGGCAAGACGACCACCACGCGGATGATCGCGCATGTGCTCTCCGCGCAGGGCCTTTGCGTGGGCATGACCAACACCGACGGCGTTTATGTCGGCGGCCGCCAGACGGACAGCGGAGACTGCAGCGGCCCCAAGAGTGCGCGCAATGTGCTGTCGCATCCCCATGTGCAGGCCGCCGTGCTCGAGTGTGCGCGCGGCGGGATTCTGCGCGAGGGCCTGGGCTTCGACCGATGCTCGGTCGCGGTGGTCACCAACGTGGGCAGCGGCGATCACCTGGGACTCAACCACATCCATTCGGTCGAGGGCATCGCGCGTGTCAAGAAGGTGATCGTGCAGAACGTGGCGGCCCATGGCTACGCGGTGCTCAATGCGGCCGACCCGCTTGTGGCCGCGATGGCCGAGGAATGTCCTGGCGAGGTGATCTTCTTTGCCCGCGACTCTCACCATCCGCGCATCGCCTCACACCGTGCCCGCGGCCGTCGCGTCCTGTTCGTCGAGCGCGGCGACATCGTGGCCATGGAGGGCAAGGCTCAACATCGCATCGCTTTGGCCAAGGTGCCGATCACCCATGGCGGGCGGATTGGCTTTCAAGTCGAGAATGCGTTGGCTGCCGTGGCGGCTTGCTGGGGACTCAACCTGCCCTGGGAAGACATCATCAACGGGGTTTCAAGCTTTGTCACTGACTCCAGCAGCGTCCCCGGCCGCTTCAACCTGATGGATTACCGGGGAGCCACGCTGGTGGCTGACTATGGCCACAACCCCGATGCGATTCGCGCCCTGGTTCAGGCTTTCGAGGCGCTGCCGATCGAGCCCGGTGGCAAGCGCACGGTGGTCATCAGCGGCGCCGGCGATCGGCGCGATGAGGATCTTCGAGAGCAGACCCGCATCCTGGGGAGTTCCTTCGACCACGTGATCCTCTATGAGGACCAGTGCCAGCGCGGCCGTCAGGACTGGGAGGTGGTGCGAGTCATGCGCGAGGGCTTGCAGGGAGCCTCACGAACCGCCCACATCCAGGAGATCCGTGGTGAATTCGTCGCCATCGACGCCGCGCTTTCGCTGCTCAGAAGGGGCGACCAGTGTCTGATCCTGGTCGATCAGGTCGAGCAGGCGGTCGACTACCTGCAGCGGCAGTGCCGACTCAAGGCGGCTTGACACCCAAACTCTCCTGATCACGCCGGTCGCAAGACAGCAGCGCCATGCTCAGGCGAAGAGGCCCTTGTGTTCCGCGCGCAGCAGGTTCTTCTGCACCTTGCCCATGGCATTGCGTGGCAAATCCGACTGCACGAAAACACGCTTGGGCACCTTGAAGTTGGCGATCCTGGACTTCAGGCCGGCGGTGATCTCCTCAGAGTTGATCGCGCTGCCGGGCTTGGCCACGACAACCGCCACCACAGCCTCGCCGAAGTCGGGATGGGGCACCCCGATGACGGCACTTTCGGCCACGCCTGGCATCTCGTTGATCACGCCCTCGATCTCGGCCGGGTAGACGTTGTAGCCGCCGCTGATGATGAGGTCCTTGCTGCGGCCCACGATCGTGATGCGACCGGTTTCATCCATCACGCCCACAT
>CAYYYC010000109.1:0-6959 GCA_964475695.1 uncultured Rubrivivax sp. | reverse complement strand
GCCAAGTGGCCCTGAATCTCGCGCGCCTGCTCTCCGGGCTTGAAGGCGATGCCACCTACGGCGCAGCAGCCACCGCCTGGAACACCGGCGCCGCCGCAGCCTTTACCTACTCCAGCAACGCAGGCAACACCACCAGCACCACGGTGTCCGCCCTGTTGGCGCCTGTCTCGTTCACCCGCGTGTTGTCGACGGGCATCGACACCATTGCCATCGGCAACGCCACCTCGAACGATACCGTCAAGGGCATCGTCGATGGTGACGCAGACACCGACACCTCGAAGTCGACCTTCACGACAGGGGACTCCATCGTCGGCAATGCGAATACCGTGGTCGAGTTGGCCGTCGTTGAGAACGGCGAAGCAGACTTCGTGTCAGTCACCAACGTCGACAAGATCAACATCGTTGCAGGCATCACCTCATCGATTTCATTTGATGCCATCGACTGGACATCGGTTGGATCGGTGAACCTGATCCGCGGCGTGAATGGATTGAACGTGGGTGTCAGCAACGCCGAAGCAGGCGTTGGGGCCTCTGTGGCTGCCGGCATTTCCGGTACGGTCACCATCGTGTCCACGAACGATGACGTCCTCTACGTTTATGCCGAAGAGGACAGTGCAGCCTCCGTCCTGGGCGGGAAGGTCAACGCCACTGTGGCCGCCAGCGAGTCGGTCACGATTTCCTACACGAACACCAGCGAAGGCGACATTTCAGTCGCTGACGTCTCCGTGGTTGTGGGCTCCAGCGGCGACTTTGACGGCGTCTTCCAAACCGAAGTGGGCGATGTGACCGTCGGCAACGTGACCGTGGCCGTCGGCACCTCGGCGTCCGCCACCCTGTACGCCAGCGCCACCACAACCGGCGATGTGACTGCCGGCACCATCACCGCCACCGTCGCGGCGGGGGGCTACTTCTACGGCGAGTTCAACGCCACGAACGGCAATGTCACGGTCGGTGCTCAGTCATTGACGGTGGGCAAGCTGGCCGACGCCAGCCTTTTCTTCGATGCCGACACCAAGGGTGGCGTGTCTGTGGGCGGCCTGACTGCCGCCGTCGCGCAGTCGGGTTACCTGGATGCCTATTACGACACCGACAACGGCAGCATCTCCGTCGGCGACATTGCCGTGACCGCGGCCAAGAACGCAGATGTCAGCATCAGCCTGAGTGGTAACGGGGATGGCTTCAACACCGCCGTCGGCAACGTCTCGATCGCCGGCGTGAGTGCTGATTCGGCCAGCTTCTGGGCCTACCAGGGTGACAAGGGCGGTAAGGTGACGGTGGGCAACATCAGCATTACCGGCTTTACCAACATCGATCTGGGAATCTACAACTGGGATGGCAATGGCGCCGACGCTGCTGCATCAACGACGACTGTCGGGAACGTCACTCTGGGTGTGGATGCCTCCGGGAGCGTCAATGCCTCGATCACCAACGAAAATCAGGGTGCCACAGGCGGCAATGTGACTGTTGGAAACGTTGCGTTTTCCATGGGCAAGGCAGCCTCCGGTTATCTTTACATCTGGAACGAAGGCGATTCGACAACGGCCGCTTCAAATGCTGGCGTTGGCACGACGACCGTCGGGTCAATGAACCTCACTGTGGCTGCCGATGCGGACATGGACGTGACGATCTCGGCGACCGCTGACGCGGGCGCTGCCAAGTCCGCCACCGTCGGTGCCGTGACGGTTGGCGCGATCGATGCCACCGTGGGCATCAATGCAAGCCTGAGCATCGACATCCAGGTTTCAGCCGACGGCTCAAACAATGGTGACACGGTGGGGAACGTGACCGTTGGCAATGTCAACCTGGTCGGCGATGACGGTGCGCAAATTACGCTGTCCATCTCGGCCAACGCGGACGACGGAAAGTTGGGCAATGTCAGCGTGGGCAACATCACTGCTGTAGGAGGCGTCTCCGCTGACCTCGATTTCTGGAATTATTTCAATGCCGACGACGACGGCACCGGTACCGTGGTGGCCAGCGTGGGCAATGTCACCTACGGCAACATCGACACCACCGTCGGTAATAACGGTGACATTTACCTGTCCCTGACCGTGTCCGCCTCGGCTGGCAGCGTCGGCACAGTCACTGTCGGCAATGTCAACCTGGATGTGGGTGAGAGTGGCTACGCAGACTTCCTCTTCGACATTGACGCCACCACGAAGATTGCCGCCTTCAAGATGGGCGATGTCCAGATCACCGCAGCAGATGGCGCGTCGGTCGACAGTTTCGAAATTTCCTTGTCGGCTGACGAAGGTGGTATCGGTTCCGTCACGATTGGCAACATTGACGTCAGCGTCGGTGTTGGTGCCAATGTCACGAGCGTGGATCTCTACGTCAGTGCGGATGAAACCACGTCCGGCGAAGCATCCATCGGACCGGTGACCATCGGCAACATCAGCGTTGCGGTTGCCCAAAGTGGAGACTTCACCGGAGAGGCCTACATCTACGGCAACTCCGAGGCGGATCTTGACTCGTTCACCGTGGGCAACATTTCGCTGAGCGCGGCAAAGTCCGCCAGCGCGTCCTACGATGTCTGGCTCTACCAAGTGGACGACTTGGGTGACGCAACCATCGGCAATGTCTCCCTCTCTGCCGTGGGCGCCAACGCGTACGCCAGTTTCTCGATGACCATTGAAGCCTATGGCGGAACCGATGGCGAGACCGGAGTGACTCGCTTCGGCGATCTCAGCCTGGTGGCCAATGGAGCCGGAGCTCAAGCCTACCTCTATGTCACCGCGAACGATATGGAGCAGAACGGCGGAATCGAGATCGGCGATGTGTCCTTCGTGGTCACTCGCAACAACGCAAGCGCGACGGTCAGCGTGGAAAACTACGAAGGTTCGGTGACTGTCGGTGACATCAACGTGTCCATCGCCACCGGCTCGGGCACAGCCAATGTGCTGGTCTCGATCAGCGCGCTGGACGAAGACACGAACGGCAACGATGCTGACATCACCATCGGCGATGTGAGGGTGTCGGGCGGAAACGGTGTGGCAGACAACTTGGCCACCTTCTCCACCGGCAGCTGGCTGAACCTGACCGCTGATGGCGACATCAACATCGGCACCGTCGATTACAGCAAGTACGGCGCAGCCGCAACCATCGACCTCTCGGGCTTCACCACGGTCACCGGCGTTGTCGGGTCGGCGTACGCCGACACCATCATCGACGGTGCCGGGGCCAGCACCTACACCGGCGGCAAGGGCGGCGATGACTTTGACTTCTCGGCTGGCCTTTCTGGCAAGACGGAAGCCACCATTGACACGGTGACCGACTTCGACGCGGCTGGCGGCGATCTGCTGCTCCTCGGCGTGGTGCCCACGGCTGGCACCTACGGCGAAGCCTCCTATGCGACCTTCGCTGCCTTCCTCACGGGCGCCAATGCGGCCAACAAGGAAGTCTTCGTGGGGCAGGTGGGGGCCAACAGCTTCGTGGCTGTTGATGTCGCCAACGATGGCACTGTGGACTACATCATCAAGCTCACCGGCATCGACCTGTCTGAAATCAATCTGGCATCCTTCGCCTGATTCCGATTTCCGTCAGGATTTCAAAAGGGGGCGCTCGCGCTCCCTTTTTTCATTTCCCCTTCAATAGCCGATGAAGCCGATCCAAGAAGTCATCAACGAAAGCCACAGGCTGGAGTCCCAGCAGCGTTACCAGGATGCTATCTTGCTGGTGCGCCAAGCACTCAAGACAGACCGCCAGAGCCGCCCATTGCGGCTGCGCCTGGCGCAACTGCTGGAGACCATCAAGCAGTACCAGCCCGCGGTCCACCAGTACCGCGAACTGATGGCCGAGGACCCCAAGACGCAGGAGGCTGAGCTCGTCATTGGGCTTGGCCGCAGCCTCTACCAACTCAAGGAATACGCCAACGCGCGCAATGTGCTCGAGCAGATCCTGCAGAAGATGCCCAAGCAGCCCGAAGTGCTTGCGCCGCTGGCAGGCTGCCTCAGAAACCAGGGCGAATTGGCCGCGGCCCGGGAAACCATTCAGCAGTCCTATGCTCTGGACTCCGCCCACAAGCCCACCGTGCATGAGGATGCCGAACTTCTGATCGCAGAGGGCAAGGAAGCCCAGGCCATCGAAGTCCTGGAGCGCAATGTTCTCAGGGAAGACCTCTACGGCGATTCCTTGGATCTTTGGCTGAACACCCTCAAGAAACTCAACCGCGACCTCTACACCCAGCAGAAACTGGAGGAAATGGTTCGAGCCCATCCCCACAAGGTGGAGTTCGTGTTTGGGATGGGAGTGCTGGCTCACCGCAACGGCGAAATCACCCTGGCCCGCCCGGCCCTTGAAAAGGCCAATGAGCTCAGCCCCAACAACTACCGGATCCTCTATGAGCTCGGTGTGCTTGAGCGGATCGCCGGAAACACCGAGAAGTCACAAGCCCACATCCTCCAGACCCTCAAGCTCAATCCCGAGAATGCCTCCGCCCTGCGGATCCTCGGCCAGGATCAGAAATACAGCTACGGCGACGAAAACTTCACCCGGTTGAACTTCGTGGCGGCCAAGCTCGCTGACCTCAAGCCGCTGGAGCAGGTCAACATCCACTACGCCCTGGGCAAGGCGTTTGAAGATGTGGAGGAGCTCGACACCGCTTACCAGCACTACGCGATTGGCGGCCTCAAGAAACGTCGAGAGCAGCCCTACAACGAGAAGAATGCCCACCAGATCTTTCGTGTCATCCCGCAGGTCGTCAACCGGCAGGTCATTGCGGAGTCAAAGCAGACGGGTCATGACAGCGAATTGCCGGTCTTCATCCTGGGGATGCCGCGATCGGGCACCTCACTCATGGAGCAGATCCTGTCCTCGCACCCCGATGTGTTTGGGGCCGGCGAGCTCAAATACATGTCGGGCATTCTCGAGAACATCGATGTGGCGGGCCGGCGGCTTCGCTTTGGCGAGGCCGACGCGGTTTGCCCCTATGACGACAATGTCAACTGGGCAGAGCGCGGAAGAATCTATGTCGAGCGGCTCAAGACTTTGGCCGGCGGCGACTATCAGCGCGTTGTCGACAAGATGCCTGGCAACTTCAACTTTGTCGGCCTCATCCACTCGATCCTGCCGCGGGCCAAGATCATCCACAGCCGGCGACACCCGGTGGAGACCTGCCTGTCCAATTACCGCATCCACTTTGCCGAAGGTCAGGCCTGGTCCTACCACCTGGGCGAACTCGGCCGATACTACAAGCGCTACTGGAACCTGATGAAGTTCTGGCGTGAAGAGTTTCCCGGCGCCATGTACGAGGCGGTGTACGAAGAAAATGTGCTTGATGTGGAGGGTTCGGCACGCAGGCTGATCGAATTCCTCGGCTTGCCCTGGAATGACAACTGCCTCCAGTTCCACAAGACGGACCGGCCGGTCAAGACAGCCAGCGCCTCGCAGGTGCGCAAGCCCATCTACACCACGTCCACGAACCGTTGGCGAAAATATGAGCGCTACCTGGGCCCCTTGCTGGAGGAGCTCGGAGACATCGTGCCTCAGTATGAGGCGGAGATTGCGCACCTGACAGCCCGATAGCCCCATGCCCATCAAGCTGCGCTACGACCCAAAGCAGGACAGGATCGCCCTGCAGATCCCGGTCGATGCCGAAACCCATCGAGCCTTCTGGCTTCAGCGCAACCAGTGCCTGGCCATGCTGGCCAGGCTGACGAACATCCTGGAGCAGATGGGCATGCCGACCTCGCCGCCCGTTGCGCAGGGGCTGCAGCCGGCCGCCAGGCCCAAGGCCGGCACCGACGCCGCCGCCCTGCAGGCCGAGTCGCTCTCGGGCATCAAGATCCGCCCGGAGGGCGATGCGGTGCGAATCTCGTTCCTGCACCCGCAACACACAGCGGCCGTGAGCTTAAAGGGCGCGGGGCTGCAGCGGCTGCACGACGCGCTCGCCCTGCAGGCCGAGCGGGCCGGTTGGGACCCGGCCGCCGGGCTTGAGCGCATCAAGGCGATGGCGCAGGCCAGGCAGGCCATCTCTCGAAGCAGAACATGAACGCCCTGGAATCCGAATCGATCGAAATCATTCGTGAAGCGGTGGCCACCGCCCGCAACCCGGTGATGATGTATTCGATCGGCAAGGACAGCTCGGTCATGGTGCACCTGGCGCGCAAGGCCTTCCACCCCGCGCCGCCGCCCTTTCCGCTGCTGCATGTGGACACCACCTGGAAGTTCCAGGCCATGTATGCCCACCGAGCCCGCATGGTGCAGGAAAGCGGGATGAAGCTGATCAGCCACACCAATCCCGAGGGCTTGGCCGCAGGGGTCAATCCCTTCACCCACGGCAGCAGCTACCACACCGATGTGATGAAGACACAGGCCCTGAAGCAAGCGCTCGATGCCCACCGCTTCGATGTCGTCTTTGGGGGCGCCCGTCGCGATGAGGAAAAGTCCCGCGCCAAGGAGCGGGTGTTCAGCTTTCGCGCGCCGGGACACCGCTGGGACCCCAAGGCCCAGCGGCCCGAGCTCTGGAACCTCTACAACACCCGGATCCAGCCCGATGAATCCATCCGCGTGTTCCCGATCAGCAACTGGACCGAGCTCGACATCTGGCAATACATCCATGACGAGCAGATCCCCATCGTGCCGCTGTACCTGGCCGCCGAGCGCCCGGTGGTGCGTCGGGGAGGCCAATGGATCATGATCGACGACGATCGCTTTCCCTTCGAGCCCGGCGAGGTGGCGCAGATGCGCAAGGTGCGGTTCCGCACCCTGGGCTGCTGGCCGCTGACCGCCGCCATCGAAAGCGATGCCGACACGCTGGAAGCCGTGATCGCCGAAACCTTCAATGCCCGCAGCTCTGAGCGCCAGGGCCGTCTCATCGATTCCGATGTGCCCGGCTCCATGGAAAAGAAGAAGCAGGAGGGCTACTTCTGATGGGCGATCTTCAGGCCAAGGACATTGCCGGCTTCCTGGAGGGGCAGCGCAACAAGCAGACCCTGCGCTTCATCACCTGCGGCAGCGTG
>CAYYYC010000108.1:6642-6991 GCA_964475695.1 uncultured Rubrivivax sp. | reverse complement strand
CGAGACCTCTCGCTGGCCTACTCCCCGGGCGTGGCCTATCCCTGTCTGGACATCGCGGCCGACCCCAGCAAGGCCTACGACTACACCAGCCGCGGCAATCTGGTGGCCGTGATCACCAACGGCACGGCCGTGCTGGGCTTGGGCGACATCGGCCCTCTGGCCGGCAAGCCCGTGATGGAAGGCAAGGGAGGGCTTTTCAAGAAATTCGCCGGCATCGATGTGTTCGACATCGAGCTGGCCGAGCGCGATCCGGACAAGCTCGTGGAGATCATCGCGGCCATGGAGCCCACGCTGGGAGGCATCAACCTTGAGGACATCAAGGCGCCGGAGTGCTTCTACATCGAAAGGA
>CAYYYC010000108.1:0-6632 GCA_964475695.1 uncultured Rubrivivax sp. | reverse complement strand
GCACGGCCATCATCTCGGCCGCGGCCCTGATCAATGGATTGGAGCTGGTGGGCAAGGCCATTGGCGACGTGAAGGTGGCCGTTTCAGGCGCCGGCGCTGCGGCGATCGCCTGCCTGGATGTGTTCGTGGGGCTGGGAGTGGACCCGGGGAAGGTGTATGTCTGCGACTCCAAGGGCGTGGTCTACAGGGGGCGTCCCGGCGGCTACGACGAAAGCAAAGCGCGCTTCGCGCAGGACACCGCGGCGCGCACCTTGGCCGATGCGGTCTGCGATGCCGATGTGTTCCTGGGTTGCTCGGCCGCCGGCGTGCTGACTGCCGAAATGGTCAAGACCATGGGCCCGCGGCCCATCATCCTGGCGCTGGCCAATCCTGAGCCGGAGATTCGCCCCGAGGTTGCCAAGGCGGCCAGGCCCGACTGCATCATTGCCACGGGCCGCTCGGACTATCCCAATCAGGTCAACAACGTGCTGTGCTTCCCCTACATCTTCCGCGGCGCGCTGGACAGCGGCGCCACAAAGATCACCGAGGCGATGAAGATCGCCTGCGTGCGTCAGATTGCCGACCTCGCCAAGGCCGACATCAGCGAAGAGGTGGCACACGCCTATGCGGGCCAGGAGTTGGTTTTCGGGCCCGAATACCTCATCCCCAAGCCTTTTGACTCGCGACTGATTCTGCGGATTGCGCCGGCCGTGGCCCAGGCGGCGGCAGACTCCGGCGTGGCTGCCCGGCCGATTCTCGACTTCGAGGCCTATCAGCAGGAGCTGCAGAGCTTTGTCACACGCACCGGGCTGCTGATGCGTCCCATCTTCAATGCGGCCCGGTCGGCATCACAGGCGCTCAAGCGCGTGGCCTATGCCGATGGCGAAGACGAGCGTGCCTTGCGCGCGGCCCAGATGGCCATCGATGAGGCGATCGCCAGGCCGGTGCTGATCGGGCGGCCTGCCGTGATGGCCGCACGCATCGAAAAGGCAGGGCTGCGCATGAGGCTGGGCGTGGATGTGGACAGTGTCAACCCCGAGGATGACCCGCGCTTTCGCCAGTACTGGGAACACTATCACCAGCTCATGCGGCGCAACGGCGTGAGCCCAGCGGTGGCCAAGGTGACTGTGAGGCGATCCAACACCGTCATCGGCGCGCTGATGGTCGCGCTCAAGGATGCCGATGCCCTGATCTGCGGCCTGGCCGGCAACTACATGACGCACCTGGAGCGCATCGACTCGATCCTGGGCCGACGCCAGGGCGTGGCCAACTACGCTGCGCTCAATGCGGTGATGACACCCAGCGGGCCGGTCTTCATCGCCGACACCTATGTCCATGAGGAGCCTGGCGCCGAACAGCTGGCCGAGATAGCCGCCCTGTCTGCGGCGCAGGTTCAGCGGTTCGGGATCGTGCCCAAGGTGGCGTTTCTCTCCCACTCGAGCTATGGCTCCTCCAAGCGCCCGTCCGCCAGAAAGATGCGCTTGGCGCGCGACCTGTTCGTCGCTCAGCATCCGGACATCGAATGCGATGGTGAGTTGCATGGCGATGCTGCCCTGGACCCCGAGATCCGGGACATGTACCTGGAGGACAGCACCCTCAGCGGTTCGGCCAACCTGCTGGTCTGTCCCAATCTGGATGCGGCCAACATCCTCTACAACGTGCTCAAGACCACGACCAGCGGGGGTGTGACCGTGGGTCCGATCCTCATGGGCCCGGCCGGCGTGGCCCATATCCTCACGCCGGCCTCCACGGTGCGGCGGGTGCTCAACATGACGGCTGTGGCCGCCTCGCAGCGGTTGGCCTGAGCGGGCGGCCTCAAGCGCTGCAGCCACCCCAGGAGTTGCCCCGGTGCTGTACTTTGCCTACGGATCCAACCTCAATGCGGCCGATTGGCGCCTCTGGTGCGGCCAGCATGGCCATGACCCGGAGTCGATCGAATACCTTCGCCCGGCCCGTCTCGAGGGGCATGCGCTGGAGTTCAGCCTGCTGTCGAGCTCGCGCGGGGGCGGCGTGCTCAATGTGCGCCGGCAAAGCGGCCGGACTGCCTGGGGCGGGCTCTTCAGGGTCACGCCGGCCGGGCTGGCCGCCCTGGACCACAAGGAGGCCGTGGGTCGCTACTACGAGCGGCTTGAGGTGGAGGTCAGCTGCAGCCTGGGGCAGAGCCACCGGGTGTGGACCTATTCGGTGTTGCCCCGGCTCAGCCAGAGGCTGGTCGAGCCGGCGCCGGCCTATGTGGAGATCGTGCGGCAGGCCATCAAGAGCCTGGGCATCGATCCGGCGGGGTTTGAGGCGGCCGTGCGTCAGGCGAGCACGAAGCCCTCAGCGCCCTGACACAGTCGCCCGCTCGGCAGGCGTTTGCTCTAAAGGCGCCACCCCAACCGCCGCCTGCCCAGATCCAGCAGGCCGCCGACCATCAACACGGCGAAGACGCCTGCGTTGAGCCCCATGAGCATGCCCAGCCAGGCGCCATCGATCTCATGCCCGATGCCGAAACCCCAGCCCGTGGCCAGGAAAAACAGGAGGAACTGAAAGCCGGCGGCCCAGAGGCGAGCGGCCATCGATGGACTGTCCAAGCCTCAGCCTTGACCCGAGCCGCGGCGGCGCTCCTGTTCCCGCCGCCGGTTGGAGGCCTGAACCTCCTTGAGGATCCAAAGGGTGACCCACAACAACCAGGCCAGGAACAGGATGGTGAAGAGCGTCATGAAGGTCTCCGAAAAGCCGGCCTATGCCGGGCGGTCAAGGGCGCCGCAGGGCGGCGAGGGGGACTTGCAGGCCCAGGACAAGCCCGCAGTGGCCAGCAGCAGCACCATCTCGGCACTATAGATGAATCCATAGCCCACCGAGGCGTTTGTCATGGACGAACCGAGCCAGCCGTGGTCAGCCATGAAGCCGATCAGGTCACGACCGATGGCCCCCAGGGCCACAGCGACCCCGGCAGCGGTGGCCTGAACCGCGCCCCAGGCGCCGAGTGCCAGGCCGGTCTGCTCCGGCGGCGCGTGCTGCATCGTGGCGGTCAGGGTGCCGTGGGCAAACAAGCCACCGGCCGCACCGATGCAAAACACCCCGAGGGCGAAGGTCGATACGGACTCGGCCGGCGCCGCCAGGATTACGGCCCCAAAGGCG
Organism: uncultured Rubrivivax sp.; assembly: GCA_964475695.1. GTDB lineage: Bacteria > Pseudomonadota > Gammaproteobacteria > Burkholderiales > Burkholderiaceae_C > RFTU01. The sequence goes on along the minus strand of CAYYYC010000108.1, from coordinate 3,530 downwards.
GGGATGCCCAGCCAGACGCCCCGCAGGGCCATGCGCATGGGGTCTGAGCCTCGTCCCAGCGCGATCGAGGCGTGGGTGAAGCCCACCAGCCCGCCCGCCGCCAGGGTGGCCGTCAGCCAGGTGGTCTGACCCACTGTCATGCCCAGGACCGCACCGCCATAGGGCTCGAGCAAGACATCCTGCATGGTGAAGGCCATGGTTCCCAGGGCGATGATCCACAGGCGCCTGCGCGACGCCGGATCGGCGATGAACAGTCGCCAGGCCTGCGCAAAGCCCACGCTCGGGGCAGGCCGCTGCAGCCTATGCCGGTCTCGGGGCTCCTGTTTCCACAGGGCCACGCCGTTGAGCACGAGCGTGGCCACTGCCGAGGCTTGAATCACCTGGATCAGCCGGCCGGGCGAATATTCCGAAAGCATCCAGCCGAAGACCAGCGCGCTGGCGATCGACCCGAAGAGCAGCATCACGTACATCAGTCCCACCATCCGGGGCTGGTCCTTTTCGGCCACGAGATCGGTGGCCAGCGCCAAGCCGGCCGTCTGGATCGTGTGCAGGCCTATCCCCACCAGCAGGAATGCGGCCGCGGCCGCGGCAGGCCCGCTCCAGGCCGGCCATGAGCCGGCGTCGCCGCCGCCCGAGAGCACAAGCAGGGCCCAGGGCATGATGGCCAGGCCGCCGAACTGGATCATCGTGCCGCGCCAGATGAACGGGACCCGACGCCAGCCCAGGGCGGCGCGGTGGTGGTCCGAGCGAAAGCCGATCAGGGCGCGAAACGGGGCGTAGAGGACGGGCAGGGCCACCATCAGAGCCACCAAGGTGGGCGCCACGCCCAGCTCGACGATCATCACCCGATTGAGGGTGCCCATCAGGAGCACCAGGGCCATGCCCACCGAAACTTGAAACAACGACAGTCGCAGCAGGCGGGAGAGGGGGAGCTCTGCCGATGCGACATCGGCAAAGGGCAGGAAGCGGGGGCCCAGCGCGGCCCAACCACGCACGAGTGACTGCGAGAGGCGCTTCATCCCTAAAGAGTCAGGCGAGGGAAGGTCCCCTGCAAGGCCGGCCGCATCGGGAGGTAGGGCCGGCCTTGCGGGGGAGGGTGCAGTCCCTTACTTCGCCTCGGGCGGGGCGGCGGCGACCTTGCTCGGCGCTTCTGCCGCGGTGGAGGCTGCCGGGGTCGCGCCGTTGAGGAACTTCTTGACCCAGGTCGTGTTGCTCATGATGGCCAGGTGGACACAGAACGAGCCCACGGCCACAGCTCCGAGGAACAGGGGAACGCCGACGGTGGGTTTGACCACCAGCCACATCTTTCCGTAGATCATGGTGTTGGCCTCCCTTTACTTGAGCCAGGGTGAGTACATGTAGGCCAGAAGGTGCGCCAGCGCGGCAATCATCCCGAATATCTGCGTACCCTGGATGAGGTGCCGGTGGAGTTCCTCCGCCTCGGCTTCGGTCAAGCCTGTCGGCCAGACCTTGTTTGGATCGGACATGTCGATCTCCTTGTTGGAACGTACTGCATCACGTGCGAAACCCACACGCGGGTACTTCACCTCCCCGGCGTCATTATTGCCTGACATGCAGTCATGTCAATCAAATTTGACCCCGAAGGTGTCGCGTGTTCAGGACAAACCCGAAGCCGTCAGGATCCGAGGCGGCTGTCCAGGGGCATCGGGACGGCCGCGTATCGCCCGGGTTGGCGGGCCAGTGGCTCCACCCTCAGGGCAGGGCTGAAGACCGCCTCCAGCGCCCGGTGCAGCCTGGGGTCATCATGACAGGCGTGGATCTGCACCTGGCCTTGCGCGAGCGAAATGACCCAGTCCGCCTGCAAGGCCAGGTTGATGTCGTGCACGACGGTCAGCACCGCATGGGTGGCGGCGAGTTCGCGGAACTGTGCCGCCAGGGCCCATTGGTGCGGGGGATCCAGATGGGCGGTGGGCTCGTCCAGCAGCAGGATGCCCGCCTCGGTGGCCAGCGCCCGCGCCAGATGGACTCTCTGGCGCTCGCCGCCTGACAGGCTGTGCACCGGACGATCCTGCCATTGCAGGCAATCGGCGCGCGCCATGGCCGCCTCGATGGCCGCCTGGTCGCCAGCGCCTGCCCGTCCCCAGAGCCCGGTGTGGGGCAGGCGCCCCAGGGCCACGACCTGGCGCACCGTCAGATCGCCGCAGCCGCCATCCTGCTGAGGCAGCCAGGCCACTTGCCGTGCGCGCTGTCGCGCAGACATGGACCCCAGGGCGTGCCCCTCCAGCCGAACGCTGCCCTGGGCTGCGGGCAGGAGTCCGGCCAGCGCCTTGAGCAGAGTGGACTTGCCCGAGCCGTTGGGGCCCACCAGTGCGGTCCAACCGCGCCCCACGGTCAAGGTGATGGCCCTGAGCACCGAGCGGCCCTGCAGGCCAACGCTCAGCGCCTCGGTCTGCAGCGGGGGCGCCCCGTGTGCGGCGTCCTGAAGGCCGACCGGGATCGGGTTCATGATGCGGCCCGCCGGTTCATCAGGGCCAGGAGATAAAGGCCCCCGCCGACCCCCGTGAGGATCCCCACCGGGAGTTCCTGCGGCCACACCAGCCAGCGCGAGCCAATGTCGGCGGCCAACAGCACCACTGCGCCCATGCCGGCGCTGGCCGGCAACCCGAAGGCGTGGGGCCCCGGGCAGAGCAGCCTGACCAGATGAGGCGCCACCAGCCCCACGAACACGATGAGGCCGGCCTGCGACACCGCCACCGCGGCGGTGCCGGCCATGACCGTCACGATCAGCAGGCGCGCCGGTCCCACGGCCAAGCCCAGGCTGGCCGCCGCCTCATCGCCCAGGCTCAGTGCATCCAGAGCCTTGGCCAGGGCCAAGCCGACGGCCAGGGCCACGGCCACCGACCATCCCAGGAAGACCACCGACGACTGGTTGAGCAGTTGGGTGTTGCCCAGCAGCAGGCTCTGCCGGTGGCGCCACGAATCCGGCAGAAACATGGCCACCAGATCGGCCAGCCCCCCGAGCACCACGCCGACGACCAATCCGGCCAAGAGCAGACGGTGCGTTTGCTGGGCGCCGCGCGCCAGGGCCAGAGTGAGCAGGGCGCCGCCCAAGGCGCCCACCAGGGCAGCCCCGGCAACGCCCAACCGAACCAGCGGCTCCACAGGCTGCCAGACTGTGGTGGCGCCGGCACTGGCGGCTGCCACCACCGTGACCGCCAGCGCAGCCCCGGACCCCGAGCCCAACAGGTAAGGGTCGGCCAGGGGATTGCGAAAGACCCCCTGGGCCAAAGCACCGCCGAGCCCCAACAGCATGCCCAGGGCTGTCACACCCAGGGTGCGCGGGAGCCTGATTTCCCACAGCAGCGCATCCTGGGGCGAGCCGGGGACCAGTGGCTCCAATCCCTGGCTGCCGACGGAAAGGCTGAGCAGGCCCAGCAATCCCAGCGCCAGCGACAAGGTCACAGCCACGGCGCGCTGACGGCGTGTGGTGGCGCGGGCGCGTGCCTCCAGGGCCACAGCCGGCAGCGAGCGGGAATCGGGCGATCGAGTCATGATTGGCCTGCGGTCGA
>CAYYYC010000107.1:0-6996 GCA_964475695.1 uncultured Rubrivivax sp. | reverse complement strand
GCCATGCTGATGGCCGGGCTCGATGGCGTGGAGAACAAGATCCACCCGGGCGAGGCCGCCACCAAGGATCTCTACCACCTTCCCCCGGAAGAGGACGCGAAGATCCCCACCGTCTGCCACAGCCTGGACCAGGCGCTGGACTATCTGGACAAGGATCGTGCGTTCCTGACCAAGGGTGGCGTCTTCACGGATGCCTACATCGACGCCTACATCGAGCTGAAGATGCAGGAAGTCACCCGCTTCCGCATGGCGCCGCACCCGGTCGAGTACGACATGTACTACAGCCTGTAATCGGCGCAGGAGGGCCGCCGGCCGGCCCGCTGCACCCTCGAGGGGCGACGTCAGTCGCCCCTGTGAGCCGACTGGCGCGGCGTCTGGCTCCGTGCTGGCGCCGCGTGGCGGGGAAGCGGCCTGAGGGCCGCTTTTTTTGGGCTCGAATTCCTGGCCTCATGCCGTGACCCCGATCGCCTCCATATCCAGCCCGGCGAACGCCTGGGCCGCGTTCGACCATCTGGCCACGCTCGTGGCCGTGGTGGAGAGGGACGGCCGCTGCCAATATGTCAATGCCAGCTTTGAGGATGTGGTGGGGGTTTCGCGGCGCAGCCTGATGCGCGGGTCTCTGCTGGATTGGCTGATTGACCCGATCCCGCTGCAGGAAAGCCTGGAATCGGTGGCCCGCTACGAGTTCGCCGCAGGGCGCTTCGAAGGCCTGCTGCGGCGTGGCCTGCCCAGCAGCGGCAACACACTCGAGCCTCTGCCGGTGCATGTGTTCGTCACCTCCTGCCAGGATGGCAGCGGGCACCTGCTGGTGGAGTTGGTGGAGATCCGTCAGCAGACGAGGCTGGATCGTGAGGAGCGGGTGCTGGATCTGGCTCAGGCCACCAAGGAGCTGATCCGCAATCTGGCCCATCAAATCAAGAACCCGCTGGGAGGCATCAGGGGCGCAGCCCAACTGCTGGCCATGGAGATCGAAGGCCGTGATGATCTGGCCGAATACACCACGGTCATCGTCAAGGAAGCGGACCGGTTGCAGCAACTGGTCGACCGTCTGCTGGCGCCACACCGCCAGGCCAGGATCGTGGGCGATGTCAATATCCACGAGGTCTGCGAGAGGGTGAGGCTGCTCATCATGTCGGAGTTTGCCCAGGGCTTGGAGGTGGTGCGCGACTACGACGCGTCATTGCCGGAGTTCCGCGGCGACCTTGAGCAGCTGATCCAGGTGGTGCTCAACATCGTGCGCAATGCAGCGCAGGCGCTGCAGGCTCAGAGGGCTCAAGGCCTGGGCCGAATCCTGCTGCGCACTCGCGCGCTCAGGCAGGTGACCGTGGGCAAACAGCGCTGGCGTCTGGCACTGGAATTGCATATCGAGGACAACGGGCCGGGCATCCCTGCAGACCTGATGGATCGCATCTTCTATCCCTTGGTTTCGGGGCGTGAGGGCGGCTCGGGCTTGGGGCTGACGCTGGCCCAGACTTTCATTCAGCAACATCAGGGTGCCATTGAATGCGACAGCGTTCCAGGGCGCACGGTTTTCAAGATCATGATCCCGCTGCCGTGAGCCAAAGCACCACCCATCTCATGCCGATCAGCGGCGCAACAGGGGCGCGATGAAGTCCATCTGGATCGTTGACGATGACCAGTCGATACGCTTCGTGCTGGAACGAGCGTTGGGGCGTGAGCAGTTGCCCGTGCGCAGCTTCAGCCAGACGCGTGATGTGCTGGCCGCTCTGGAGACGGACAGCCCGCAGGTGCTGGTCAGCGACATCCGCATGCCCGGAGGGTCTGGGCTGGAGCTGCTTGGGCGAGTCAAGGAGCGCATGCCCGGCCTGCCGGTGATTGTCATGACGGCCTTCTCAGACCTCGACAGCGCGGTTTCGGCATTCCAGGGTGGGGCTTTCGAATATCTGCCCAAGCCCTTTGACATTTCGCGCGCGGTGGAGCTGGTCCGGCGCGCCGTGGAGGAGAGCCTGCGTGAGGCCGTGGCCGAGGAGCGGGCCGACCAGACGCCTGAAATCCTGGGGCAGGCGCCGTCGATGCAGGATGTCTTTCGGGCGATCGGCCGTCTCAGCCAAAGCCATGTCACTGTGCTGATCACCGGCGAGAGCGGTTCGGGCAAGGAGCTGGTGGCGCGCGCCCTGCATCGGCACAGCCCGCGTGCCGGCGGCCCGTTCGTGGCCATCAACACGGCGGCCATTCCCAAGGATCTGCTGGAGAGCGAACTCTTTGGCCATGAGCGGGGCGCCTTCACGGGCGCTCAGGCGATGCGCCGCGGCCGCTTTGAGCAGGCCGAGGGCGGAACCCTGTTCCTCGACGAGATTGGCGATATGCCCTTTGACCTGCAGACCCGCCTTCTGCGAGTGCTGTCCGATGGCCAGTTCTACCGCGTCGGCGGGCACCAGCCGCTGCGCAGTCAGGTGCGGGTGATCGCTGCAACCCACCAGAATCTGGAAGATCGGGTCGCGCAAGGCTCGTTCCGGGAGGATCTGTTCCACCGACTCAATGTCATCCGGCTGCGCCTGCCGGCGCTGCGAGAGCGGCGCGAGGATGTGCCCATGCTCGCCCGCTTCTTCCTTCAGCGCAGCGCGCGGGAGCTTGGCGTGGAAGCCAAGCGCATGAGCCAGGAGGCCATGCAGCGTCTGGCGGCCTTCGACTTTCCCGGCAATGTGCGCCAGCTCGAGAACATGTGCCACTGGTTGACCGTGATGGCGCCGGCCCAGGTGGTGGAGCTCAAGGACCTTCCGCCGGAGCTGCTCGGCCCACCCAGGCCTGCCCCGATTCCCGCGACCGTTGGCGCACCGGGGCCAGCGATGCCGCTGGCGGTCTCCTCCATGCCCGACCCGGTGTCGGCGGGGACACTGCGTCCGACCCCGGACCCGGGATGGGAGCCTCGCCTTGGCGCCCCTGTCGCCTCGGAGCCCGCGGCACCCGCGGCACCCGGACTGGGCAGTCAGGGCATGCCGCCCGTCGAACCCGCATGGCTGGCCGAACTGGAAAGCGAGGCGCGCAGCCTTCTCGATGCTGGCCAGGACGAAGTCTGGGAGGTGCTGAGCAGACGCTTTGAGTCCCGGCTGATCCGCACTGCACTGGATGTCACCAAGGGTCGTCGAATCGAAGCGGCACAGAAACTGGGCATCGGACGCAACACGATCACCCGCAAGATCCAGGATCTGGGCCTGGAGGACTGAAGCTGGTGCGCTGGAGACGGCGCGGCCCCTAGGGCGCTCGCAGGGTGGCGATCACCGGGGCGTGGTCGCTGGGCCGCTCCAGGCGACGCGGTTGCTTGTCGATCGCGCAAGACAGGACATGCGACCGCAGCGCAGTGCTCACCAGGATGTGATCGATCCTCAGCCCCTGGTTCTTTCGGAATGCCAGGTTGCGATAGTCCCACCACGACCACGACTTGGGCGGCTGCTCGAAGAGACGGAAGGCGTCATGCAGGCCCAGTTCGAGCAGCGCGCGAAAGTGCGAGCGCTCTTGATCGGTGCAGTGGATCTGGCCGGCCCAAGCCTCGGGATCATGGACATCCCGGTCCTCCGGCGCGATGTTGAAGTCACCCATCAGTGCAAGCCGGGGATGCCGCTGCAACTCCTGGCCAACCCAAGCGTGCAGCGCCTGCAGCCAGTTCATCTTGTAGACAAACTTCTCGGTGCCTGGGGCCTGACCGTTCGGAAAGTAGGCGCCGATGATGCGGATCTCGCCGCCGGCATCGCCCGGGGGCGGGCTGATCGTGGCGGCGATCACACGGGCCTGGTCATCCTGCAGGCCCGGGATGTTGCGCACCACCTCTGCAGGCGCCTTGCGTCCCGCGGGCACCAGCAAGGCCACGCCGTTGTAAGTCTTCTGTCCGAAGCATGCGGCCTGCCAGCCTGCGGCAGCCAGCTCGTCGTGGGGAAACTTTTCATCGGTGAGCTTGGTCTCCTGCAGAACGATGGCATCGACCGGGTGCTGCGACAGCCAGTCGATGAGATGCGGCAGTCTCACCGCCAGCGAGTTCACATTCCAGGTTGCCAGCTTCAGGCTCATGCCTTGGTCCATGGGACGGGGATCAATTTCCGGCCGAGAGCCACTGTTGCAGATCCTGCATCAGGGCTTGAAGATCGGCTTGGCGCGTGTACATCATGTGCCCGGCATCGTAGTAGCGGTGGGTGATGCGTTGGCGCACAGACTCGGGAATGTCCAACTGATCGAGCGACCAGTCGGTGGCGCTGTAGGGAGTGCCCAGGTCGTAGCGTCCGCTGGCCACCAGCCCTCTGAGATGCGGATTGCGCCGCATCGCCCGGGCCAGCTCCGGGGTCGTGCTGGCGAAGTGGTTTCCCAGTGCCTCGCCCCGATTCCAGTTCCAGGACTTGTTCACTTCGGTGTTGATCATCCGGTAGGGACCCGGCAAGTCGATGCCCAATTCCTGCCCAAAATACGCCTGCGCGGCCATGGAATATGGGCCGGCGATCGCATCGATCCCAGGGTCGAACTCCCAGAGGCGCGAGCGGTTGGCGCCCATGGGCCCCGTGACGCGAGACTCCAGGCGCCCGATGATTCGGCCTTGCGGGCGCATTGCCTCGAAGAAATAGAGCTGATCGGTGACGCGAAGACGATGCTGCTCGATCAGTGACGCCGGCAGCCCGGTGAGCTCGCTCATCCGCCGCGCGATCCGGGCCGCCCGTCTGGGCTCGAGGCTGGCCCCACGGTGCAGGGCGCTGAGGTAATCGTCCTGAACGAAGGACTCGGCCGCCTGGCGCGCCGACTGCGGCGAGGCGCCGGGAGAGCCCCTGAGCAGCCCGTGGAACTGGGAAGTGTTGGCCATGGCCGGCAGGAACAGCGCGTAGGGAAGATCGTTGCCGGACACGAAGCGAAGGCACTGCAGGTCCATCGCACATGACACCAGAATCAGCCCCGACAGAGACACCCCTGCGGCCTGCAGACTGTCGGCCATCGCGGCACCCCGGGTGGTGCCGTAGCTCTCGCCGCAAAGGTAGACGGCCGAGTTCCAGCGCCGATGCCGGGTCAGCCATTGGCGGATGACGCCGGACAAGGCCGCCACATCGCCATCGACGGCCAGGACCTTCTTTCGCGCCTGCTCGTCGCGGGCCAGCGCCCAACCCGTGTGGGGCGGATCAAGGAACACGAGGTCGAAGTGCTGCAGCCAGGTCAGTGGGTTGTCCTGAGCCCGGTAGGGCGGCGGCGGCGCAAAGCCATCGTCCTGGACCACGACCCGCTTGGGGCCCAGCGCGCCGAGCTGCAGCCAGAGCGAGGCGGAGCCCGGCCCGCCGTTGAAGGCGAAGCACACGGGGCGGGGCTGCTGTGGCTCGAGCGGCTCGGCCTCATAGGATGTGCACATGACCGCGGCCAGGGGCGCCGCACCGGTGGCCGCCAGAGCATCCTCCAGCACCGGATAGAACTCCGCCGTGGTGCGGTAGGCCAGCCTTCCTGTCAAGGTCTGCACTTCGGACCGGCCTTTCCAGGGGCCGTGGGCCAGCAGGGCGTCCAGAGCGCGAGCGCTGTCGCTCTCCGAGGGGGATGCCGGGTTGGTTCCCGGGCTGTCGGGCTTGGTCATTCGGGGGCCTGTCATCGGGGTGGAAGGCGCTCAGGCGGGTTGCTGCGCCGGCGGTAAGTCACAAAAGCGTACCGCACGGGCGCCGATGGGCAGTCGCCATCGGGCTCGATGCGCTTCACCTCATCGAATGCCTGGCGGTCCCAAAGGGGAAAGAACGCATCGGCTTGGGGCTGTGCATCGATTTCCGTGAGCACCAGCTCGTCGGCCACAGGCATCGCCAGCGCATAGATCTGCGCCCCCCCGATGACGAAGACGCGCGGCTCAGCGGCAAGGCGCTGCAATGCCTCATCCAGCCCTGCGAGCACCTCGGCACCCGGGCAATCGGCCTGCGGATCGCGGCTGATCACCAGGTTGCGCCGGCCCGGCAGGGGCTTGAAGGCGGCCGGCAGGCTGTCCCAGGTCTTGCGGCCCATGATGACTGGGCATCCCATCGTGACCTGACGGAAGTGGCGCAGGTCCTGCGGCAGGTGCACCAGCAGGCCGTTGTTGCGGCCGATGCCGCCGTCGCGCGTGACCGCAGCGATCAGGGCCACGCAGGCCGGGCGAGCGGCGGGCGCCGCAGGAGCCGCTGAGGCGGGGTGACTGCTCATCTCCGGGATTGTGCCGGCCACGGCAGCAGCGCCGAGGCAATGGCCACCATCACACACGCGGCAGCCAGCCAGTCGGTGGCGTGAGGCACTTCGCCCACGATCACCGTGGCGCCCAGGGTGCCCACCAGGGGCACGGCCATGATGGAGAAAGCGCTGGCCGAAGGCGGAAGTCGCTTGGCCATGCGGAACCAGATCACTTGAGCGTAGCCGTAATTGAGCACCACCCCGTAGGCCAGCGATCCCCACAGGCCATGGCTCAGGGTGTTGACTTCCGGGAAGGGCTCGAGGGCTGCGGCAATGATCCAGAAGCAGGCTGCGCCCATGGCCATCATCCAGACCGTGATGGTCTCGGTGGGCAGCGGCAGCCCGCTGCGCCGCATCAGCACGGTGCCCGCTGCCCAGCACAGCGCAGCAGCCTGCATCCACACCACACCCACCGGGCTGCCGGCCAGACTGTTGATTTCGTGGGTGGCCAGCAGGCCGTCCGTTGCTGTGGCGGCGACCACCGAAAGCATCACCCGTCGCTCGAGCCGCTGCTCACCCAACAGGATGGCCACCAACACCGTCCATACCGGCATGGTGAACCCCAGGATTGCGGCCCGACCGGAAGGCAGGTCGCTCAGGCCGACGATCGAAAGCCCATGCCAGCCCAGGATGTTGGGAAGGGCCAGCCATGCGATGGCAGGCCACTGCGCCCGCTGCACCCTCAGGTTCAACCCGCGCCAACCGAAGAAGGCCAACAGCAGGACAGCGCCACCGCTCATTGTCCAGGCCCGAAACCACAGCGGGCTCATCTCCTGCAGCGAAAACTTCATCATCGGCCAGTTGATGCCCCACATCAGCGTGAGGGCCACC
>CAYYYC010000106.1:0-7201 GCA_964475695.1 uncultured Rubrivivax sp. | reverse complement strand
TACTTCCTGAGGCAGCGCAGCGGCAAGTCGGCGCGTATCAAGGAAAAGCTGGCCTGACATGGCTCGGGCGGGCCCTCGGTCCCTGCCCCTGATCACCGATCCCCAATCGGTGCCTGTGGTGGGCATCGATTCGCATCTGCCCGCATTGGGCATCGGGCAACTCATACCCGTGGCCATCGCCACCCAGCTGCAGCGAAGCGAAGGGTGGCAGGCCCCCTTGGGCGCTGATGCGGGTGTTTTCTCTCCTGAACATCCCCAGCCCACGCCAGCGGCCGTGCTGCTTGCCCTGATCGAGAGGGCGGGCGGCCTGACGGTCCTGTTGACCCAGCGCACGGCCCACCTGCGAGCCCATGCGGGGCAGGTGAGCTTTCCCGGGGGCCGCCTGGAGGCCTCGGATGCCGATGTGACTGCCGCGGCCCTGCGGGAAGCGGCCGAAGAGGTGGGGTTGGACCCCACTCTGGCCGAGGTGCTGGGCCGAATGCCCAGCTACCGCACCGTCACTGGCTTCGAGGTGACGCCGGTGGTGGCGCTCCTGAGAGAGCCTCCCCCGTTTCGTCCCGACCCCTCTGAGGTTCAGGAAGTCTTTGAGGTCCCCCTGGCATTCCTGATGAACCCGGCTCATCACCGCCGCCACAGTTTTGCGTCCGGCGAAGTCAACCGCCAGTTCCTGTCGATCCCGTGGCTGGGCCGTGGGCAGGCGGGGCATGAGCGCGATTTCTTCATCTGGGGAGCCACGGCTGCGATGCTGCGCAACTTCTACCACCTGCTGGCGCGGCCGCTATCATCTTTGCCATGAGCTTCTTTGCCGTCCTGCTGGCGCTCCTGCTCGAGCAGCTCAAGTCGCTGCCTCGCGATTCCCGGGTGCATGAGGCGGCACTGACCTGGTGTCGATGGACAGCGCGCAACTTCAATGCAGGCCGGCCCCAGCATGCCCGAGTCGTGTGGTGGCTGTCCGTGGGCCTGCCGGCGGTCTTGGCGTGGTTGGCGCATCTGGCCGTTTCGCAGGTCAGCGTCGTGCTGGCCTTGGCTTTGAATGTGGCGCTGCTCTACCTCACCCTGGGCTTCAGGAGCTTCAGCCACTACGTCACCGACATCCGGCTGTGCCTCGACCGGGGCGATGAGATGGCCGCCAGGCAACTCCTGCGCGACTGGCTGCACCTGGATGCCAGCGAGTTGCCGCAGGCGGACTTGCTGCGACATGTCATCGAGCATGGGCTGCTGGCCGCCCACCGGCATGTTTTCGGGGTCTTCTTCTTTTTTGTGTTTGCCTCCGCCATTGGCCTGGGCGCCGCAGGTGCGGTCTTCTATCGAATGGCCGAGTTCATGAGCCGCTACTGGGGCGCCAGCGGCGATGTCCTGCAGGCTCCCGCAAGCCAGGAGATCGGCCTCGTTTCCACCGACTACTTTGGCGCCGTGGATTACATCCCGGCAAGGATGACGGCCTTTGGATTCGCGGTGGTGGGCAATTTCGAGGAGGCCATCAACGGATGGCGGCGCGACTCGGTCCTCTGGGAGCACATCAATGAGGGCGTGATTCTGGCCTCGGCGGCAGGCGCCACGGGAATGCAGTTGGGCGGGCGCACCGCGCCGGGCGTGACGCCGGACCGGCCCCGGACATTCTCCACAGGCGTGCCTGCTGATGCTGTCGGGTCCGCAGGCTCGACCCCAGGGGAGCCTCCCACCTTGGCACAGTTGCCCTCAGTCGTGGCCCTGGTGTGGCGCTCAGTGGTGTTGTGGATGCTTCTCCTGGCTCTCATGACCCTGGCCAACCTGGTGGGTTGACCGGTCTGCGGGACTTCAGCCGGGAGGCTGCGGCAGTCTTGTGCCGAGAGGCCTACCAGCGCGGGGCGGAGAGCTCCCGGAGGATCTCGGCATAGATCCGATGGCGCAGTGCGCTGATCCGGCCTGCGGCCACGGCCGCATTGACCGAGCAGTCAGGCTCATGGATGTGAAGACAGTTGGCAAACCGGCACCCCCCGAGGTGAAGCCTGAAGTCGGGCATGTGGCCTGCCAATGCCGAAGCCGCAATGTGCTGCAGGCCGAATTCCTGAAACCCCGGCGAGTCGATCACCGCGCCCACGCGCCGGGAATCAAGCCAATGCCAGCAGGTGTGGGTGGTGGTGTGCCGCCCCGCCTGCAGTGCCTGTGAGAGTTCGCCCGTACGCAGCCCCGCATCGGGCAGCAGCAGGTTGACCACCGAGCTCTTTCCCGTGCCGCTGGCGCCCATCAGGAGTGTCGTTCGGTCCGCCAACAGTGGCCGCAATCGCTCAAGCGCAGCTTCAGGCGCCTGTCGCAGCGAGACTTCCGCCACGCGAATGCCCATGTCGAGGTAGGGCTGCAGGCGGACTCTGGCCAGACCGGCGTCGGGGAGGTCAGTCTTGTTGAGCACCACCTGGACATCAATGTCCGCAGCGTCTGCAGCGATCATGGCGCGAGCCAGCTGCGATTCGCTGAAAAGAGGCTGGCTGGCCACCAGCATCACCACCTGATCCAGGTTGGCCGCAAAGGACTTGCTGCGCACCCGGTCCCGGCGGTGCATCAGATTGCGGCGCGCCACAACCTTTTCCAGAACCGCCTGCGTCTCATTGCCTTGGAGTGTTGCGCTCCAGAGAACCTGATCGCCAACGACGGCTTCGCTCCGCTTGCCCCGAGCCACGGCTTGCAGTCGTTGCCCCTGGGGCGTTTCGACGATGAAATGGCGGCCATACGCCGCCACGATCAGCCCTTGTTGAGGCACTGCAGCAGGTCGACCTGCGCCGCGCAGATCAGGTCCTTGAGGGTCAGGCCGCCCGCCGAGTGGGTGCTCCAGCGCACGACGCAACGCCGATATTCGACAGTCATCTGCGGGTGATGGTCCCCGCTGTGTGCGATGGCGGCCACCGCATTGGCGAATTCCATGGTCTGGTGGTAGTTGGCGAACTCGAAGGAGCGAGTCAGTTGCCCGTCGATGGATTGCCAGGAAGGAACCAGGTGTGCGATAGCTTGGAAGGTCGGCTCATCAAGCTGGGTATCGGCGGCGCTGCGCACATCGAGCTCGCTCAACTGCCGCGCGCTGTCCGGAAGGTTCATTCTGCAGACGACCCGAGCCACAGGCCGGTTTCGCTCCGTTCCTCAGGTGCCCTGGGCGTGGCGATGCAGCGCGGCCAGTCGTTCGGCCGCAGGCGGGTGGCTGTAGTGGAAACGCGCATACCAAGGGTCAGGATTGAGGGTGGATGCATTATCCGTGTGCAGCCTGACCAAAGCGCGGGCCAAGGCCTGTCCGCTGCTGTTTTGCGCCGCAAAAGAGTCCGCCTGAAACTCCTGGCGGCGCGACCACCAGGAGGCGATCGGCGCCAGCAGGGACAGCCCATGGGGCAAGATCAAAAGGAACAGCGCCAGAGCCAAGCCGTCGTTGGGGGCCCCAAGGTTGGGCTGCACGCCCATCGCAAGGTAGAAGCCCGCATCGCCCGAGGCCCAGCCCAGCAAGGCCAGGCCAGCCAGGCTGACCAACATCATCAGCGCCAAGCGTTTGGGCACATGCCAGTGCCTGAAGTGGCCGAGCTCGTGCGCAAGAACCGCTTCGAGCTCATCAGGCGTCAACGACGACAGCAACGTGTCGAAGAGCACAATACGCTTGGAGCGTCCCCAGCCCGTGAAGTAGGCGTTGGCATGGGCGGAGCGGCGGCTTCCGTCCATCACCAGGAGTTGTCCGGCGGAGAATCCGCAGCGCTCGACGAGCGCCCGCACTCGAGCCTCAAGCGCCGGATCTTTCAATGGCGTGAAGCGGTTGAACAGGGGCGCAATCCAAGTGGGGTAGACCATCAGCATCACCAGCTGGAAGGTGGCCAAGAGAGCGAAGGCCCACAGCCACCACAGCGCTCCCGCCTGCCCCATGAGCCAGAGGATTCCGGCAAACAGGGGCGCCATCACAACCACCCCCAGCGCCAGGCCTCGCAGCGCGTCACCGGCATAGCTCGCCCCGGTCATCCGGTTGAAACCAAACCGCTGCTCGATGCGGAAGTGCCGGATCGCATCCAGCGGCAGCTCGATGACAGTTCCGATGACTGTCATGGCGCCGAGGAGCGCCACCTGATAGGCCAAGGCTGATGCCGCGCCGGGCGCAGGGTCATGGATCCGTTGGCGCAAGGCGGTGTTGAGCGCGTCCAACCCGCCAAACAGCGTCCAGCCCAGGAGCACAGCCGCACCAAGCAGCACCGAGCCCAGATCAAGCCGTGCCTTGGCGATGGTGTAGTCGGCGGCCTTCTGGTGGTCTGCCAGGTTGACCTGACCCTCAAATGCTTTGGGAACACTCTGACGGTGGATCCCGACATGACGGACTTGGCGTGTGATCAGCCAAGTCTCAATGGCTGCCCTGGCCAAGACCAGGACGGCCAGAGCAAGGGTGAGGGCGGAAAGAGGGCTTTCCACGGGATTGGAAATCATTCCTACAGTGTAGGCTCGGCTCCATTGCCCCCTGGGGCGAGCGAGCCGATAGCCATGACCCTAGACACGCTGCCCTTGCACGAGCACAACCTCATCTGGATCGACCTGGAGATGACGGGTCTGTCGCCAAGCTCCGACCGCATCCTGGAGATTGCTGTTGTGGTGACCGATGCCCAATTGCGGCATCGGGACGCGGGCCCTGTGTTTGCCATTCATCAGCCCGATTCGGTTCTTGATGCCATGGATGCCTGGAACAAGGGAACCCACGGCCGCAGTGGCCTGATCGAGCGTGTGCGCTGTTCAGCCATCGATGAGGCCAGCGCTCAGTCCGCCGTCATCGAGTGGCTCAGCGCTCGCGTGCCGCGCGGCAAGAGTCCCATGTGCGGAAACAGCATCTGCCAGGACCGTCGGTTTCTCGCCCAGCACATGCCAGAGCTCGAGCGCTTCTTCCACTACCGCAACCTGGATGTCAGCACGCTCAAGGAGCTCGCGCGCCGATGGAAGCCCGAGATCCTGGAGCAGTTCAAAAAGGCGCAGGCTCACACGGCCTTGGCAGACATTCAGGAGTCCATCGACGAGCTGGCGTTCTACAGGCAGAGCTTCCTTGCCGCCTGAGGCGGGTCAATCCAGAATCTCGAGCAGTTCCACCTCGAAGATCAGGGTGGCGTTGGGCGGAATCACCCCGGCTGCGCCTCGGGCGCCGTAGCCCAATTCAGGGGGGATGGTCAGGATGCGCGACCCGCCACGCTTCATGCCGGCCACGCCTTCGTCCCAGCCTTGAATCACCATGCCCGCGCCCAGGCTGAATTCAAAAGGCTCGCCGCGAGGCTTGCTGCTGTCGAATCCCGCACCTCGGCCATCCGGCGCCTGGGGATCGTGGAGCCAACCGCTGTAGTGGACCCGCACGTCCTGTCCGGCCCTGACTGCCGGGCCTTCCCCCGGGGTGACGTCTTCAATCTGCAGACCGCTGGGGGTTGTGTGCATGGAAGCTCCAATCATGGTTAATTCCGAATCGTAAGGCCTTGGGGGCCGGCGGCAGGCTGCGCCCAGCGTTGCGACCAGGCCGCGGTGGCTGCATTCAGCCAATTGGGGACGGTGAGGGTGCCGCTGTCCGGCGGCAACTGCAGGTCCAGGACTGATGCAGCGGCCTGGAGAGCCCGAATGGGTTGGCTCAGGTCGACCGCCAGTGCGCCCGTCTGCTTGGAGAGTTTCTGGCCGTCATTGGCCAGGACCAGGGGCGTGTGCAGATACTGGGGCGTTGCCAGCCCCAACAGCCTCTGAAGATGGATCTGGCGCGGGGTGTTGTCGGCCAGATCCTCGCCACGAACCACATGGGTGATTCCCTGCAGGCCATCATCCACGACCACAGCAAGCTGATAAGCCCAGAGGCCATCGGCCCTGCGGACGATGAAGTCCCCAACCTCCAGGCTCAGGTTTTGGGACTGGGCGCCCAGTCTTCTGTCGTGCCAGTTGATGGTTCCGGGCGCCCGACTGTCGTTTGTGCGAACCCGCCACGACCTGGGCGGGCGCCCATGGGTGCCCAGTCGACAGGTGCCAGGGTAGGGCACGGCCGCGATGCCCGCAGCCGGCGGCGCCACGGCGGTGGAGAGCGACATCTCGATTTCCCGTCGGCTGCAGGCGCACCCGTAGGCTGCATCAGACGCCAGCAGCGTGGCGAGCGCATGCTCGTAATGGCCGGCTCGCCGGGACTGCCACTGGACTGGCTCATCCGATGTCATGCCCATCTGTTTGAGCTGCTCGAGGATGAGCTCACCCGCTCCAGGGGCGCAGCGGGGCGTGTCGGTGTCTTCGATCCGGACAATCCAGCGTCCGCGATGGGCGCGGGCATCGAGCCAGCTGGCCAGGGCCGCCACGACCGAACCCGCATGCAGCGGGCCCGAGGGAGTGGGCGCAAAACGGCCAAGGTACGCACGCCACGGCCCAGTTCCGGCGTCCGGCACAGCACCCGGGGCGGTCACCATCTACCGGGGGACCTTCAATGCCTCTGGGTTGACCACATGGGTGGCGTTTCCCGCCAGATAGTTCAGCACATTGTCGAAGGCCGAGGAAAAGTACTGCTCGTAGTTGTCGCGCTCCACATAACCGATGTGCGGCGTGCAGATGGCGTTTTCGATGCGCAGCAGTGGGTGACCGGCCAGAGGCGGCTCCGTCTCAAAAACATCGACGGCAGCCAAACCGGGCCTGCCGCGGTTGAGGCCGCCCACAAGTGCGCCGTCCTCGATCAACTCGGCGCGCGAGGTATTGACCAGGATGGATGTGGGCTTCATGAGCCCGAGGTCCTGGAGCGTGACGATGCCGCGGGTTTGGGCCGTCAGGCGCAAGTGCAGGCTCAGCACATCGCAGTCGGCAAAAAACTGTTGCCTCGACGGCGCGGCCTCAAGCCCTTCGTCCATTGCCCTGCGCCTCGATGCTTCACTGCCCCAAACCACGACTCGCATCCCGAAGGCCACGGCGTACTGGGCCACGATGCTGCCGATGCGGCCGTAGCCCCAAATCCCCATCGTTCGACCCCTGAGCACCGTGCCGAGGGCGAAGTTCACGGGCATGTTGGCCGAGCGCAGCCCGGACTGCTGCCAGGCCCCGTGCTTCAGGTTGCTGATGTACTGGGGCAGTCGCCTGGCCGCAGCCAGAACCAGCGCCCAGGTGAGTTCGGCGGGGGCGACCGGGGAGCCGCTGCCCTCTGTCACCACAATCCCGAGGTCGGTGCACGCCTGAAGGTCGATGTGGGGCCCAACCCGGCCGGTCTGGGCGATCATGC
>CAYYYC010000105.1:6874-7257 GCA_964475695.1 uncultured Rubrivivax sp. | reverse complement strand
TGATGCCGGCATAGCCCGTGGCCTGGCTCAGCCAGTCCTGCAGGTCCGAATCGAGCTGTGAATAGCCTTGCAGCTGGTCGCGTGGCGCAAAGGGATGAAGCCGCGCGAACTCCGGCCAGGTCACTGGAATCATCTCGCTGGTGGCATTGAGCTTCATCGTGCAGGAGCCCAGCGGAATCATGGTGCGGTCCAGCGCCAGATCCTTGTCCGAAAGGCGCCGGATGTAGCGCAACATCTCCGTCTCGGAGTGGTGGCTGTTGAAGACCGGATGCTGCAGAAAGGCACTGGTGCGTTGCAGACTCTCGGGAATCAGACTTTGGATTCCCTTCTCATGAGTCTGCAGGCTGGGAAGCTCTTGCCCGGCCCGGGCGAACCAGGACCAC
>CAYYYC010000105.1:0-6864 GCA_964475695.1 uncultured Rubrivivax sp. | reverse complement strand
ACAGCGAGCAGATGTCCTGCCGCGTCGTG
The DNA here is from genome assembly GCA_964475695.1 of uncultured Rubrivivax sp. Classification (GTDB taxonomy): domain Bacteria; phylum Pseudomonadota; class Gammaproteobacteria; order Burkholderiales; family Burkholderiaceae_C; genus RFTU01. Next base: position 6,835 of record CAYYYC010000105.1, on the reverse strand, counting down.
GTCTCGTCCAGGCTGATCCCCAGGTGGGTGGGCGAAAGGTGGCGAAGGTTGGCCCCACCAGCCAGGGCCTTGGCCAGGATTTCATCGGTCCGCTCGCCGGTTTCGATGGCCAGTGTGTCGAAGGCATGGGGAGTGATTCGCGCGAAACCCAGCTCAATCAGGCCTTGCCGCAGGATCGCGGCGTAGCTGGCCACGCGTTGGGCGATTCGTCTGAGTCCTTGTGGCCCGTGATAGACGGCGTACATGCTGGCGATGACCGCCAGGAGAACCTGTGCGGTGCAGATGTTCGAGGTCGCCTTCTCGCGCCGAATGTGCTGCTCGCGGGTCTGCAGCGCCAAGCGATAGGCTGGCCAGCCATGGGCATCCACGCTCACCCCAACCAGGCGGCCCGGCATCGAACGCTTGAACTCGTCGCGGCAGGCCAGAAAGGCCGCGTGCGGACCGCCTGCACCCATGGGCACGCCAAAGCGCTGTGAGTTGCCCACGACGATGTCTGCGCCGAGCTCGCCCGGTGGCACCAGCAGCGTCAACGCCAGAAGATCGGTGGCCACGATGAAGGCGGCTTGCCGGGCGTGCGCCTGCCCGATGACCTCGCGAAGGTCGTGGATCAGCCCGGAGGTCGACGGGTACTGGGCGACGACCGCAAAGAAGTCGTGTTGCCGCATCAGTTCGTGCGCCATGCCCACCTTGACCTCGAGCCCCAGAGGCTCGGCGCGTGTGCGGATCACCTCGATCGTCTGAGGGTGACAATCCCCGGCCACGATGATCGTGTTGCTCTGGCTCTTGACGCTGCGCTTGGCCAGGGTCACGGCCTCGGCTGCTGCGGTCGCCTCGTCCAGCATCGAGGCATTGGCAATGGCCATGCCGGTGAGGTCACACACCAGGGTCTGAAAATTCACCAGCGCCTCCATGCGGCCCTGGGAGATTTCGGCCTGATAGGGCGTGTAGGCGGTGTACCAGGCCGGGTTTTCAAGGATGTTGCGCAGGATGACCGGAGGCGTGTGGGTGTCGTGGTAGCCCTGCCCGATGAAACTTCGCATGACCCGGTTGCGGCCGGCGATGGCCTTGAGTTCGGCCAAGGCCTGGGCCTCGGTGACGGGGGGCGGCAGGATCATGGACTTGACCCGCGCGATGCTCGGCGGAACCACGGCCTCGATGAGCGCGCGGCGCGAGGCGGCCCCGATCACACTGAGCATCGTGGCTTCGTCCTGGGGGTTGGGTCCGATGTGACGGGCTCGAAACTCCGCCGCGTCTTCCAGATCAGCCAAGGGGGTCAGGGCAGACATCAGCATGGGGGGCTCCTGCGCTTGCGGATTGGCACTCGGTGGGGCTCTCAGAGGGACTTGAGCAGCTCGTCGTAGGCGGTGCTGTCCATCAGTTCTTCCAGCTCTGCCGGTTTCTGGACCTTGACCTTGAAGAACCAACCGGCATCCAAAGGAGAGGAGTTGGCCAGCGAGGGGTCACTGCGCAGCCCCTCATTGACCTCCACGATCACCCCCGACAGGGGCATGTAGACATCGGCTGCCGCCTTCACGCTTTCGACCACGCCGGCGACTTCGCCTTTGGAGTAGGCTCGCCCGACTTCCGGGAACTCCACGAACACCACATCCCCGAGCGCATCCTGGGCGTGGACAGTGATGCCCACAACGGCGGCTTCGGTGTCGGTGGCATTCACCCACTCATGGTCGGTCGTGTACTTCAGGCTCATGGCTGGTCCTTGTGGCTGAGGATGTTGAGGGTGGAGTCGAATCGATACAAATTGGGTCGGGTTGACCTATCGCACATAGTTGTGCGGCGTGAAGGGCATTGCGGTGATCGTCATGGGCAGGCGTCTTCCGCGCACATCAGCGTAGACCTCGGTGCCGGCGGCGGCGTGAGTGGCCTGCACCCAACCCATGGCCACCGGCCGATTGACCGATGGGCCCAGGGTTCCGCTGGTCACGCGGCCGATCACGGCGCCCCGCGCCTCGTGAAGGACAGCGCCCTCGCGGACCGGCGCACGCTCCTGCCCGATGAGCCCGACGCGGCGGCGAACAGTGCCCTGAGCGAGTTCGCGCTCGATGCGCTCATGGCCAGGATAGCCGCCCGCCCGCTCGCCGCCGGGGCGGCGCACCTTTTGAATCGCCCACTGCAAGCCGGCCTCGATCGGGCTGCTTTGACTGTCGATGTCATGGCCGTAGAGGCACAGCCCGGCTTCCAGGCGAAGTGTGTCGCGTGCGCCGAGTCCCACCGCTTGAACACGGCGGTCCTCCAGCAGGGCGCGGGCGAGATCCGGCGCCTGCTCGTCAGGCACTGAGATTTCAAACCCGTCCTCTCCGGTGTAGCCGCTGCGGGTGACGAAGCAAGCCGCGCCCATCAACTCCATCGCACATCCCTGCATGAAGCGCAGCTTGCCGGCGGCCGGGTTGAGGGCGCTCAGCACGCTCTCGGCCTGCGGGCCCTGCAAAGCCAGAAGAGCGTGATCGGGCACAGCCGTGATCCCGCAGCGGTGTCCGATGTGGCGCAGGAGGTGTTGCAGGTCCGCTTCCTTGCGGGCTGCATTGACCACCAGGAGCAGGTCGCCGGGGCCGCCCTCGGCCTGAGGACGAACGATCATCAGATCATCGAGGATGCCGCCGTCCTCGCTGGTGAAGAACCCATAACGCTGCTGCCCGGGCTTCAAACCCACCACGTCCACAGGCACCAGGGTTTCGAGGGCTGCGCCAGCGTCCACGCCGACCATCCTGATCTGCCCCATGTGCGAGACATCGAAAAGTCCGGCGGCGCTGCGGGTATGCCGGTGCTCGGCAATCACTCCGCCGGGGTACTGCACCGGCATGTCGTAGCCTGCGAAGGCCACCATGCGGGCGCCCAGTTCGCGGTGCAGGGAGTGCAGCGGGGTGGTCTTCAGGGGAGTGTCGGCTGGGGCGGGCATGGCGCTGATGTTGGGGCTCGATCGACTGCACCGCCACGGCGCGAACGCCGCCGGTTGTGCACCGGGCCCCCACCGTCCGCTTTACCTGAGAGATTCGAGACACCGCGTCCTGCGACCGGTGGCCCTTGCCCCTTCGGTGGGCGCGCTGTGGGCAGTCTCGGCCCCTGCGCGCCTCTCTCCAGCAAGGAATGAAGTCAGTCCTGTGTGCCTGAGCGTTTGGGCCGCAACCCGGCGCCTTCGGCGACCGGCCCCGGGCCGGTTCTCTCCTGACCGGTCAAGTGTATCAGCGGCGCTAAGATGGTCGGGTGGAAAAAAAGGCCAGCCTGCCCACGGACGCCGAGTTGCGCGGCCTGTTGCGCACGGGTCGCACGATTGCGGTGGTCGGCCTTTCGGCCGACCGGAACCGGCCCAGCCACATCACCGCCAAGTACATGCAGGAGCACGGCTACCGAATCCTGCCCGTCAATCCGCAGGCTGCAGGCCAAGTCGTGCTGGGCCAACCCTGTGTGGCTCGACTGGAAGATCTGGCTGAGCCGGTGGACATCGTGGATGTCTTTCGCCGGACGGCGGATGTGATGCCGGTGGCGCGCAGCGCAGTGGCCATCGGCGCAAAGTGCCTGTGGCAACAGCTGGGCGTGGTCAGTCACGAGGCGGATGCCCATGCCCGAAAGGCTGGACTCTCCAGCGTGATGGACCGTTGCGTGAAGATTGAGCATGCGAGGCTGTTCGGCGGCCTGGACTGAACACATTGAGGACATCCTGTGGGACATCGATCAGGTATTGGCGTCAGCGGTCGAAGGGCAGTTGCCGCAACCGCAAGCTGGGTTGCCAGCCTGGTGCTGGCATTGGCGTCGGAGCGGGCCATCGGCGACGAGGGAATGTGGACGATGGACAACCTCCCGCGCGCGCTCCTCAAGACGCGACACGCCGTGGAGCCCGATCCAGCGTGGCTGGCCCACGTTCGCGGTGCCGCGGTGCGCGTTGGCGGGTGCTCCGGCTCTTTGGTCTGGTGATGACAAATCACCACTGTGTCACCCGCTGTCTGGCCGAGCTGTCTACGGCTCACAGGCCAGTCAAGGCGCAGGGTTTTCTGGCCAATCGCAACGACGACGAATTGGCCTGCGCTGGGTTGGAGGTGCTTCGGTTGCAGTCCGAGCGCGATGTGACCGGCGAGGTGCAGGGCGCTACCCGCGGCCTGCAGGGGGAGGCTTTCCAGAGGGCTGAGGACGCGGCCCGTGCCAGGATATCGCGCCAGTGTCAGGGGGAGGAGTCAAGCACCCGGCGCTGCGAAGTGACCGCCCTCTATCGGGGCGGCCAGTATGTGCTGCAGCAGTACGAGCGCTACACCGACGTTCGTCTGGTCTGGGCCCCGGAAGATGCGATTGCGGCCTTCGGCGGTGACCCCGACAACTTCAACTTTCCCCGCTGGTGCCTTGATGTCGCGATGCTGCGCCTTTGGCGCGATGGAAGACCGGTGGAGACCCCGGTGCACTTCAAGGTGGAGCCTCGTGGCCCGCAGCCCGGAGAACTGCTCTGGGTGCCCGGGCATCCGGGTCAGACTCAGCGGCTGCTGACCCAGGCTCAGCTCGAAAGTCTGCGCGAGCGTCTGGCCACGCAGGACATTCCTGCGCTGTCGGAGTCTCGAGGGCTGCTGCACCTGCTGTCGCGGCGTCCCGAACCCACCCGCACCTGGGCGCTGACCTCCCTGTCGGGTGTGGAAAACGGACTGAAGGTTCGCCAGGGCGAGCTCCAAGCCCTGTTTTCGCCGGCACTCTGGGAGACCAAGCGGGCGCAGGAGAGGGCACTTCGGGACCACCTTCTCTCACGTCCTGACCTGGCCCGGCAGGTGGGCGACCCCTGGGCCGACATCGAGCGCGCACAGCAGGCCCGGCGCGAGCTCGAGGTTGAGCATGGGCTGTTTTCGGAAGGCCGCGCCTTTGCTGCGCCGCACTTCCAGCACGCCCGCACCCTGGTTCGGGGGGCGCAGGAGCGCCTCAAGCCCGATGAGCAGCGGCTGCGTGAATTCAGCCAGGGCGCGCTGCCGGCGATGGAGCGAAGGCTCAAGGCGGCTGCGCCGATCGACCTGGACTTCGAGCGTGAGCGGTTGGAGTGGTCGTTGCTGAGGATGCGCAGCGTTCTGGGGCCGGACCATCCCGTGGTCAGCCTGGTTCTGGGAGCGGACTCACCTGCCCAGGCGGCCAGACAGTGGATCGAGGGTTCGCGCCTGCATCAGGCTCAGGAGCGCGGGCGGTTGTGGGATGGCGGGGTGACCGCCGTGGCCGCCAGCCAGGACCCATTCATCAGGCTTGTGCGTCGAATCGAGGAGCATTCGATGGCTCTGCGCGCTCGCTTTGAGTCTCAGGTGCTGGCGGTGGAGCGGCAGGCCGCGCAGCGATTGGCCATGGTGCAGTTCGACCTGGAGGGCCTCAACCGATACCCAGACGCGACCGGGACCCTCCGGCTTTCCTTCGGCCAACTCAAGGGCTGGCAGGAAGGCGCCGGCCTGGTGGCCTCCCAGACGACAGTCGCGGGCCTGCATGCCCGCCACAGCGGCGCGCCGCCTTTTGCATTGCCCGAGAGTTGGCTGCGGCGCGGCGGGGAACTCAGCCCGGAGCTCCCGTTCAACTTTGTGACTGACCACGACATCATCGGGGGCAACTCCGGCAGCCCGATGATCAATGGGCAGGCGCGGTGGGTTGGCCTCGTGTTCGATGGAAATCGCCACTCATTGGGGGGCTCATTCCATTACGATGGCCAACGCAATCGGGCCGTCTCGGTGCATCCGGCCGTCATCATGCAATCACTCAAAGCGGTCTATGGGGCTCATGCTCTGGCTGCGGAGCTTTCGGCAGGGATGGAGCCGGTCCGCTGAAGCAAGCGGCGGATGCGTCTCGGGAAATCGCGGGAAGACATGGGAGCGGACGCATGAACATCTACGAACGGGACCTCGGTCCCGGGCCAGCCAACCGCGTGGAACTTTCTCCGGTGAGCTTCGTGGAGCGCTCGGCCGAGGTGTTCGCGGATTTGCCTGCGGTGGTCCATGGCCGGCGGCGCTACACCTGGGCGCAGACTCGAGAGCGGTCGGCCCGTTTGGCCTCCGCGCTGCGGGCCCTGGGCATCGGCCGCGGCGACACAGTCAGCGCGATGCTGCCCAACACGCCGGAAATGGTGGAGGCGCACTATGCGGTGCCGGCACTCGGCGCCGTGCTCAACACCCTGAACACGCGGCTGGATGCGGCACTGCTGGCCTGGCAGATGAGCCACTGCGAAGCCAAGGTGCTGCTCACGGATCGTGAGTTCGCGCCGGTCATGGCTCGCGCCGTGGAAATCCTGCGTGTCGACCATGGCCGCCAGCCGATCGTCGTGGACGTGTGCGACCTTGAATACGACGGCCCCGGCGACCGTCTGGGCGCGCTGGAGTATGAGTCCTGGATCGCTGAGCATGAGCCACTGCCGCATCTGGATGGCCCGGCTGACGAATGGGATGCGATCGCGGTGAGCTATACCAGCGGCACCACGGGCGACCCCAAGGGCGTCGTCACCCACCACCGGGGAGCCTATCTGAATGCGGTGTGCAATGCGGCCACCTGGACCATGCCGCACTTCCCACGCTATCTGTGGACATTGCCGATGTTCCACTGCAACGGTTGGTGCTTCCCCTGGACGGTGGCCATGCTGGGCGGCACCCATGTCTGCCTGCGCCGCGTGGATGCCGTGGCGATCCTGACAGCCATTCGGCAACACGGGGTCGACCACTATTGCGCCGCTCCCATCGTGCACTCGCTCATCTACAACGCCCCGCCGGAGTTGAGGCAGGGGATCACCCGGCAGGTCCGGGGCATGGTGGCAGGCGCCGCGCCTCCGGCGGCCATGATCGAAGGCATGGCCCGCATCGGTTTTGACATCACCCACGTCTACGGC
>CAYYYC010000104.1:2899-7274 GCA_964475695.1 uncultured Rubrivivax sp. | reverse complement strand
TGGGTTTTCCCAGTCATCTTCCACGAATCTCACATCGTTGTTCTGCAGGTCAAAGCCCAGCGCCCGCAGCGAGCCGAGGTACAGCTCCAAGATGTCGGACGGCGCGGGCTTGAGAACCACCTGGTACTGGTAATAGTGCTGCAGTCGGTTGGGGTTTTGCCCGTAGCGGCCATCCTTGGGTCGGCGGCTGGGCTGAACATAGGCCGCCTTCCAGGGCTCCGGCCCCAACGCACGCAGAAATGTGGCTGTGTGGCTGGTTCCCGCGCCCACCTCCATGTCGTAGGGCTGCAGCAGAGCGCAGCCCTGCCGGTCCCAGTAGTCCTGCAGCCTCAGGATGATCTGTTGGAAGGTCAAGGTGGTCATGGAGAGGTGATCGTGAAGGGGATCTCAGGTCGCTCGGCGCAGCGGCCCGGAGCCCTGAATTCTAGGTGCGGCCAGGGCTGGCCCTGCGCGCGCGCCAGGCCAGCGCCATCAACCCCAGGCCCAGCAGCCACAGGGGGGCGAGCCCCCAGCGACCCACCCACTGCGCGTAGGGCGTCAGGCCGACTCGCCCCTCAGCCTGGGCCTCCAGAACCCCCGCGCGCTGCGGCTCCAACCGGGCGGTCACCCGACCCAGATGGTCGATGGCCGCCGTGGCGCCGGTGTTGGTGGCACGCAGCATGGGCCGCTGCAACTCGAGGCTGCGCATGCGCGAGATGTTGAGATGCTGCTCGATGGCCATGGTGGGGCCAAACCATGCGATGTTGCTGAGGTTGACGAGCATCGTCGGTGCGCCGCTGGGGTCATGGAATCGACGCGCCAGTTCCTCCCCGAAGAGATCCTCGTAACAGATGTTGGGCGCAAGGCGCTGCCCCGCAAACTCAAAAGAGGCCTGAACCAACGCGCCCCGCTCAAAATCCCCCAGCGGAATGTCCATCATGGCCACGAACCAGCCAAACCCGGGCGGGATGAATTCCCCGAAAGGCACCAGGTGGTGCTTGTCATATCGATAGCCGCCCTCACCAGCGAGGGGCGTTGGCCCGGCGCCGGCAGCCAGCGCAATCACCGAATTGGTGTAGCCGCCGGAGGCGGTGGTCAAGGGGACCCCGAGCAGCACTGCGCGCGGCATGCGCGGCGTGTCGGCCAAGGGCGGCGACAGCCCCGACCAGGCCTGCGGCGGAATGTCCCGAGGCAGCAAGGGAACTGCGGTCTCGGGCGCCACGACCAGCGCGCCGAGTGCGCGCTGCACCGCTTCCTGCAGGCCGAGCAGTTGCTCGGAGAGCACCGAAGGGTCGAATTTCCTGTCCTGAGGAACGCCCGTCTGGATCAGCGACACCGGCAGCGTTCCGGCCGAAACCGTGAAGCTTGAGGGCGCCATGAGCGGCAGGCAAGCCAGAGCCGCCGTGACGGAGCAGGCGCCTGTGCGCGCCGCGAGGGTTGGAGCCCGTGCGGTGCCGCCGGGACCAGGCCCGGTCTGGCGCAGGAGCCAGGCCAGGGCCGCACCAAGCAGGGCCACCCATCCGCCCACGCCGTAGACGCCAACCCACGGGGCCCAGCCCGCCAGCGGACCATCCACTTGCGCGTAACCCGAGGCCACCCAGGGAAAGCCGGTCAGCCACTGCCCACGCGCCAATTCGGCCATCATCCATGCCGCCGCGAATGCCGGCAGATCCCAACGCGCCCGACCGGTGCGCCAGAGAGCCGCCAGACCGACGGCCAGCGCGGCATACAGGGACAGCGCCGCCCCCAGCGCCAACACGGCCAACGCGGCCAGCAGGAAGGACAAGCCGCCATACTGGTGCATGCTGATGTGAAGCCACCAGGTGCCGGCAACGATCCAGCCGGCTGAAAACCCTGCCGCAGCGGCGCCGGCCCACACCGGCGCAAGCCTCCAGGTCAGGTGCGCCAACACGGCTGCGCACAGGATCCCCAACCACCAGGCCTCAGTGTGGACATGGGGCAGGGTGGAAGCCGCTCCTGCAGCGCCGGCCAGTCCCACCAGGGCCAGCTTCATCGGGCAACGCGCAGCCGGGCCGATCCAACCGCGGCCGCGTCGAGGCAGAGCATCAGGCCCCCGCAGCCGACGGCGGGCCGCCGGCCTGCGGAGCAACATCGTCTGGATCGACCCGGGTCACGCGGAACCAGCGCACGGCACCGCCGCGGGCCAACATCACGACGAAACGCAGGCCTCCCACGCTCACCGACTCGCCGCGTCGGGGGACTCTTCCCAACTCGTGGGCCACCAGCCCCCCGATCGTCTCGAACTCGGATTGCGGCAGATCGATCCCGAAGATTCGGTTGACCTCTGCGATCGGTCCATCGCCGGCCACTCGGTAGCTGCCGTCGGCCAGGGTGTAGACGGCCGACTCGCCATCGGCCACATCGAACTCATCCTCGATTTCGCCGACGATTTCCTCCAGCACATCCTCGATCGTGACCAATCCTGCGGTCTGGCCAAATTCGTCAATCACGATGGCCATGTGGTTGCGGTTTGAGCGGAATTCCCTCAAAAGCTCGGTCAGCGCCTTGCTCTCCGGCACAAAGACGATGGGCCGCAGGAGCGTGCGCAGGTTGAGTTGCGGGGCACGCTGCAGCTTCAGCAGGTCCTTGGCCATGAGGATGCCCACGATGTTTTCGCGCGAATCCTCGACCACGGGAAAGCGCGAGTGCGCGGTGCGGATCACCGTTTCCAGCAACTCCTCATAGGGATGCGCCAGATCCAGGACGTCCATGCGCGACGACGCCACCATCACATCACCGGCGGTCTTGTCGGCAAGGCGCATCACACCCTCGATCATCCTGCGCGCATCCGGCTCGATCAGGCTGCGGTGCTCGGCGTCAGCCAGCGAGGCCAGAAGCTCCTCGCGCGAATCGGGGCCGGGGGAGATGAAGTCGACCAGGCGGTCGAGCAAGGTGCGGCGATCAGACTCAGGCGCGGCAGGGCGCCCTGTCGGGTGGGGGTCGGACACGGCGGGTGTCGGCAGTGGATCAACGCTCAGGATACCGCACCTTGACAGATCCGCCCGTTTGCAACACAGTCCGGCGCCCCGTCTTCTCGCAATTGCTGCCCCGGACCGCCATGACCACCGCCCTGATTCCCGCCACCATCCTCACTGGCTTCCTCGGCTCAGGCAAGACCACGCTGCTCAAGCGCGTGCTGAGCGAGGCGCACGGGCAGAAGATCGCCGTCATCGAAAACGAGTTCGGCGAGGAAAACATCGACAACGACATCCTGGTCGCCGACACCCAGGAGCAGATCATTCAGATGAGCAACGGCTGCGTGTGCTGCACCATCCGGGAGGACTTGCGCTCCACGCTGGCCGAGCTGGCCGACAAGCGGCGCAAGGGGGAGTTGGACTTCGAGCGTGTGGTGATCGAGACGACCGGAGTTGCCGACCCAGGGCCCGTGGCGCAGACATTTTTCATCGACGATGAGGTGGCGGCCAGCTACCAGCTCGACTCCATTCTCACGCTGGTGGATGCCAAGCACGCCCAGCAGCAGCTCGACACGCGCCAGGAGGCGCGGCGCCAGGCGGGCTTTGCCGATCGCATCTTCATCAGCAAGGCAGACCTTGTGGCCCAGGAGGATGTCGATGCGTTGATCCACAGGCTCAAGCACATGAATCCGAGAGCTCCCATGGAGACGGCGCACTTTGGCCAGGTGCCCATCAGTCAGGTCTTCGGACTCAACGGTTTCAACCTCAACGCCAAGCTGGACTTCGACCCCGCCTTCCTCGAGCAGGCCCCGCGGGCAGGGGAGGCTGCGCAGGGTCATGGTCATGGTCATGGTCACGATCACCACCATGAGCACGATGGCCATGAGCATGGCCTCGACTGCAACCACCCGCATCATCACCACCACGACGACGACGTGAAGTCCTTCGTGTTCCGCGCCGAGCGCCCCTTTCACCCCGAGCGGTTGGAGGACTTCCTGGGGTCTGTTGTCCAGGTCTATGGGCCCAAGATGTTGCGCTACAAAGGCGTCCTCCACATGAAGGGTCATGACCGGAAGGTGATCTTTCAGGGCGTCCACCAACTCATGGGCAGCGACCTCGGGCCCAAGTGGGCCCCTGGGGAAAGCAAGCACAGCAAGATGGTGTTCATCGGCATAGATCTGCCGCGCGAAATCCTGCTGCAGGGCTTGCAGCAGTGCCTGGCCTGAGTCCAATTGCGCCGACGCATCGAGCGCCGCAGGAGCGTGATTACAATCGCGCCCGCCCGTTGAGGAGACAGCAGTGAGCAAGAGCAAGAAGAAGACCATGGCCGCAGGAGCCAAGAGGGCCAAGCCTGCGGTCAAGGCCAAGCCTGCGGCCAAGGCCAAGCCTGCGGTCAAGGCCAAGCCTGCGGCCAAGGCCAAGCCTGCGGCCAAGGCCAAGCCTGCGGCCAAGGCCAAGCC
>CAYYYC010000104.1:1605-2799 GCA_964475695.1 uncultured Rubrivivax sp. | reverse complement strand
CTGCGGCCAAGGCCAAGCCTGCGGCCAAGGCCAAGCCTGCGGCCAAGGCCAAGCCGGGAAAGGGCTCGGCGGAAAAGGCCTCTGCCGCACCGGTTGTCGCGGCGCCGCCTGCAGCACCGACGCCACCGGCCAAGAAGGGGCGTGCTCTGAGCAGAGCGTTGGCCTCCAACCAACCCATCCCGGCAGCGCCGGTGCACCCGGCCAACCGCTTCGCCGATCGGTTTGCGCCCGCCAAGCCCAGCGCACGTTACCTGCCCGAGCCCATCGTCGACACCCGGCCCGCCGGCAAACCCGATCCCAAATTGGCCAACGCGTGGAAGAGCAAACCCGGGCGAGACTTGAGCGAGGCGGAGCTTTTGGCCATGCCCGAGGCGCAATATATGAACGACAAGCAGATCGACTTCTTCCGAGCGCGGCTGAGTGCGCTCAAGGATGACCTGCTGTCCAACGCCGGGGAAACGACCGAGCATCTGCGCGAGGACACCACCATCGTTCCCGACCCGGCCGACCGTGCGACCATTGAAGAGGAGCACGCTCTGGAACTGCGCACCCGCGATCGGGAGCGAAAGCTCTTGCGCAAGATCTCCCAGTCGCTGGCGCGGATCGACTCCGGTGAGTACGGCTACTGCGAGGAAACCGGTGAGCCCATCGGGTTGGGTCGTCTGTTGGCCAGGCCCACGGCGACCTTGTCGTTGGAAGCGCAGCAGCGTCGCGAACTCAAGCAACGGATGTTCGGCGACTGACGGCCCGCCAGCCGATGCGTCCCGGCTACTGCTGGGACCATCCCCTGTCGCGGCGGCTTGGGAGCCTTTGCGCGTGTTGGGCCTGAAGAGCCAACAGCCCGTCAAAGAGCAGCGACTCGACCAACTCATGGTCAATCTGCAGATATGGCGCCACCTTCCATCCGGCACCACCTGTGATCAGCGTCAGGGGCTCGCCGCCGCTGTGCTGCCTGAGGTGCCTGTGCATCCGCTCGATGGCTCCGGTGATCGCGTAGTTTCCTCCACTGGTCAGGGCGTCGGAGGTGTTCTTGGGGAAGAGTTGAACCTCGCCGGTGGGAACCCGCAGGCCCGCTGTGCCGGACTCCAGCGAGCGCAGCATGATGCCGTGGCCCGGGAGAATCAGACCACCGAGAAACTGGCCTGAGGCGTCCAGCGCGTCGACGGTCACGGCGGTGCCGATCATGACCACCAG
>CAYYYC010000104.1:0-1595 GCA_964475695.1 uncultured Rubrivivax sp. | reverse complement strand
GCAGAAGTAGCCGTCGATGTCGGTTTTGCTCAGACCGGCGTCTTCGAGCGCACCCTTGGCCACATCGGCGTGCAGGCGCACGACCGACTGCTCGGTGGCCAGGCGGGTGGGGTGCTCGTAGCCGTTGACCACCCCCGCGTCGTGGGCCGAAGAGACAACCCAGCGCAGCGGCACATCCCACAGCTCAAGCTGCTCCTCGACACGGCGCTTGACCGCGTCGCCGGCCACATTGCAGCCCAGGATTGCCTGCGGAGCGGCCAGGCCGCGCCATTCGCCCTCGGCCAGGCTGTCGATGTTCTCCAGGAACACCGCGCCCTGCGCCAGGGGTGCACGACCGGGTGAGGCCGCGTCGTACAGCGCCCACTTCAGCCGGGTGTTGCCGATATCGATGGCCAGGAAACTCACGGGCCGCAGGGTATCAGACACCCGGGGGCCGCCCCGCCGTCGGCTCCAGGCAAGGATTCAATGGCATGATTGAAATGCACTGCCCGTGGTGGCAGCGTCGACCCGAGCCCTGGACTGCACACCTGCCGTCTGCCGCGACGAGGCCCCCATGACCGATCTTTCCGCCGACTTCAAAGCCCTGGCTCAGTACCGGCCGAGCCACAAGGTCCGATTCGTGACGGCTGCGAGCCTGTTCGACGGGCACGATGCGGCGATCAACATCATGCGCCGGATCCTGCAGGGCATGGGCGCCGAAGTCATCCACCTCGGGCACAACCGATCGGTCGATGAGGTGGTCACGGCCGCGCTGCAGGAAGATGTGCAGGGCATCGCGGTCAGCTCCTACCAGGGCGGCCATGTCGAGTACTTCAAGTACATGGTGGAGCTGCTGCGCGAGCGGGGCGGCGCCCACATTCAGGTCTTCGGCGGCGGCGGGGGCGTGATCGTGCCCGCTGAAATCCGCGACCTCCACGACCATGGCGTTCGCATCTACAGCCCTGAGGATGGGCAGCGCATGGGCCTGCAGGGCATGATCGGCGAGATGATGATGCGCTGCGACAAGGATCTGTCGTCGCATGCCCCTGACCAGGCCGATGCGGTGCAGGGCCACACCGAGGCGGCATGGCGAGCGCTGGCGCAACTGATCACCGCCATTGAAAACGGCAAGGTCGATGGCGCCTTGGTGGATTCGATACGCGCTGCGGCCCGAATCCGCCCGGCGCCGGTGCTTGGCATCACGGGCACGGGCGGCGCCGGCAAGTCCTCGCTGACCGACGAGCTCATCCGCCGGCTGCGCCTGGACCAGGATGACGCGCTGCGCCTGGCCGTGATTTCGATCGACCCATCTCGCCGCAAGAGCGGCGGCGCACTGCTGGGCGATCGGATCCGGATGAACGCCATTTCGCCCTGGCGGCAAGGCCAGCGCGTGTTCATGCGATCCCTGGCCACGCGCGAGGCAGGCAGCGAGATCTCGCAAGCCTTGCCGGATGTGGTGGCGGCCTGCCGCGTGGCCGGATTCGATCTGGTGATTGTCGAAACCTCCGGCATCGGCCAGGGCGATGCGGCGATCGTGCCGCATGTGGACATCCCCATGTATGTGATGACGCCGGAGTTCGGCGCCGCCAGCCAGCTCGAGAAGATCGACATGCTGG
>CAYYYC010000103.1:0-7364 GCA_964475695.1 uncultured Rubrivivax sp. | reverse complement strand
TCGCCCAGAGCAAGCGCATCGAGGGGATAAAGGACCAGGTTCAGGTCCCCCGCGAAAAGGATGGTTTGCGCATCGACATCATCGACAAGGCTGACTTCTCGATGTTCGGGCTCGGCACCTCCAAGCTGCTGCCGCGCTCAGAGGCCCTGGTGGCTGAAGTGGCTGCGGCGGTGTCCAAGATGGACAACAAGCTTGCCGTGCGCGGGCACACCGACAGTCTGCCTTTCGGGCCGGGCGACACCCGCAGCAACTGGTCGCTTTCGGCCGAGCGCGCCGAGTCCACTCGTGTTGCGCTGGAACGCAAGAACATTCCCGCCAGCCGCTTCGCCAAGATCGAGGGCGTGGCCGACACCTCGCCCTTCAATTCCAAGGACCCCGCCGACCCGCGCAACCGGCGCATCAGCATCACGGTGCTGCACAAGAACTGAACCCGGGCCTCTCGGCCCGGGCTTTCGTGCAGGCGCTGTCGGCAGCGCGATGTCAGGCGGCAACCCGCATCCCGAACCGCAGTTCAGCGAGTGGCTGACCCGCCGGGCTCAGGCGCAGGCGCCTGGGAAGAGCGCGGAAACTGCAGGGTGCGCGGGGCCGAATCGGCCGCGCGTCCCGAAGCGCCCGAGGGGCGGGCATTCTCGAGATACCGCTCTCGCTGCAACACCACGAGCGCCTCGACATCACGCCGCAGCGCGCCCAGGCCCTCCTGCTGGCCTTGCATCGTCTTGATCTCGTCGGCCATCTTCCTGACCGCCGCCGACTGGGACTGCAGACGGCTGTCGATCGATTGCACCTGCTGCAACAGTCCCTGGGTGCGGGCTTGAAACTCCTTGCCCATGGCCTGGGGCACCTGGGTGGCCAGTCCCTGGGATGCCTTGTTGGCCTCCTCCAGGTTGGCCGAGAGCTTGGCCTGAAGCTGGGCCAGCGCATCCTGCTTGACCTGCATTTCCGCCAGGCTGTCGTTGAGCAGGGTCAGGCTCTCCAGCCCGGAGCTCATCTCGACATAGCGCTTGCCCACAGCCAGAACCGTGGCATCGAGCTTGGCCATCCGGCTGGACACCTGGGTGACGATCGCCCCAGTCAGCACCACGCTGACCACGGCAACTCCTGCGGCCACCCCGAGAACGATCTTGCTCTGGCGCCGCGCCTTGGCGAGCTCCGCTTCGAGCGCGGAGTGGGCCTCAAGCAGCTTGTTGCCGGCCGCCGTGCCGATGGTGGCCGATCGGTTGGCCAGTTCGGCTGCATCGAGCACCAGACCCGACAGGGTGTCAATCTTCTGGGCTGCCGCCGAAGAGGCCACCGCAGCCATGGCTGCCTCGGTGGCCAACCGGGCTTGTCGCTGAATGTCCACTTCAGAGGCAGCCACCCCCGGCGCCACTCCATGGCCCTCAGGCTCGGAAGCGGCATGGCCCTGGGTTGACTCGGGCGCGATTGGCGCGTCGCCCTCCTGCCCTGCAGCCTCGGGTTCCCCGTGCGCCTGGGGCTCCACCGCCTCGGCCTCGACCGAGGGCGGGTCCGGCAAGGGAGCAAAGCCCTCAGCCTTGTCCTCGGGCTTGGCATCGTCCCCAGTCGTGGCTTGCGTGTTGTCGTTCATGGCTTGCTCCTTCTGAATGTGAATCGCGCCGGCTGCGGCGCCGACGGTGTGGCAGGACTTGGCGCCGGTGGCGCCAGCTGCGCTTCAATCGTCACGACCCGGTGCGATGTCTCGGCATTGAGCTTGGACAGCGCCCCCAGACGCGCTTCGAGCGCGTCGGCAACCCGCCGGCGCTCCTGGGCGGTGCGCTCATCCTCCTGCGGCGCCGGCCGGGGGGCGGAGTGCGTCGGCTCGGCAAGGCGCACAGTCACCGAGGACGCCGCATCGCGCCGGTGCAACGACGGCGCCACCCCTGCCCGGCCTTGCGCAGGCCGGCCATCACCGAGCGCCACCTCGGCCCGTGCTTCGACCGCACCGAAAGGCAAGCGCTGGTTGGACAAGCTGCCGGAGCCTGAGAGCGCCGATTGCGTGCCCTGGGCGACGGAAACCCGGTGTGGCCCGTCCTGCCGGATGACCGCCGGCTTGGGTTTGGAAGGTTCGCTCATGATGGGATCATCGCCTGCGTGGCCTGGGGGCGCAGATCATCGATCCGCTCCACGATTTCGGGAACAGGCTTGCGTCCGGGATGGCTGTGCTCGACGCCCCGGCCGGGCCAGGCTGTCTGCCACCAGGCCGCGGCGGCCCCGCTGAGGAACAGCGCAAAGCCGCCCGCAATCAATGCCAGGCGCTGGCGCTGCCGGGCCTGCAGATGCCCCAGCCGCGCCTTGATCCACCGGCGCACAGGCGGGCCGATCCGCCGCCCGGCAAAGCCCAAGGCTCGCCGCACCGGCCAGGCCAGCGCATGCGCCGCCGTTGAAATCGCCCGATGCCGCACGACGCGTCGCACAACCGGCGCGCAGGCGCGTGTCCACCAGGCCGGGGGCCGCAGAGACCCGCGGCGCACGACAGACCGCAGGGCCGCTTGGGCCCGCTGTGTCAGCCCAACGGGCGCCAGCGCGCCGCGCTCGAACGCCCGCCGTGAGGACGAGACCACCGCTTCCTCGGCGCGCCGTCCGCCGCGGGCGGGCAGGCTCCATCGATGCAGGGCCGTTTCCCCGTGGCCACCCAAAGCATGCTCCGCAGCGGCGGCCTGGCTGCAGAGCATCAGCAGCCGGACTCCCACGCCCGGAAAGCCGCGAACCAGCCGCATCAGCAGGGCGATCTCGTCCATCTGCGGCTTTCGCGTCAGGTGCAGAACCCACAGGCGGATTTCCTGGCGCGGGCCCGGCGGGCGGCTTGCGCCGGACAGGGCCATGTCGGACATCAGCCCGTTGAAGCGTGTCAGCAACGAGTCGATGCCGGTGATCTGCACCACCTCCATGCGGATGCCCTCGGCCCCCCGCAAGGCCCTGGCCAGCCTCAATCCGATGACTTCCATCAACGCCGGGTCCTCGCAGCGCACCATGGCGCTGCGGCGATGGACACACACGGCCTGAAGCACGGCGTTGATGCCTGCATCCAGGACTTCCGCCTCCAGGCCGACCGAATCAATCTCAATGACGGCTGAGTTCATGCGAGTGCCTCTTGCTCTCCCAATTTCTGGCCCTGGGCGTCAAACCACATGGATCGCGGCACCCGAGGCACCGGACGCAGGGCCGGAGGCGTCCCGGGCCGAACCTCAGCCAGGCTGTAGACATAGGCGATGACCTGGGCCACCGCGAAATAGAGTTCCTCAGGCACCGGGTGTTCCAACTCGGTCGTGTAGTAGAGGGCACGAGCCAGAGGCGGCGCCTCAAACACCATGACGCCCTGCTGCGAGCCTTCGGCGCGAATGCGTTGCGCCACATGGTCGATCCCCTTGGCCACCAGGATGGGCGGCGCGTCAGCCGTCGGGTCGTAGGACAGCGCCACCGCAAAGTGATCGGGGTTGGTGATGATGACATCAGCGTCCTTGACCCGACGCATCATCTTGGCCATGGAGATTTCACGCTGGCGGGCCCTGATCTTGCCGCGCACCTCCGGTGAAACCTCAGCCTCCTTCATCTCTTCCTTGATCTCCTGCTTGCTCATCCGCATGCCGCGCATGAACTGGTAGCGCTGCAGCGGAACATCGATGGCCGCAATCAGCAGCAGGGCCAGGGTCACCCAGAGGGCCGAATCCATCACCAGACGGCCGGTGGCGGCCAGGGCGGGCTCCAGCCCCATGCGGCCCAGCAGGGCCAGTTCGGCCATGTGGGAGCGCAGCACCAGCACCAGCACTGTGCCCACCAGCGTGAACTTGAGCACGGCCTTGGCCAACTCGATCATCGCGTGGGTGCCGAAGATGCGCTTGAGCCCCGCCATCGGGTCGAGCTTGCTGAAGTGCGGCGCCACAGCCTTCAGGGAGAAGAGGAATCCCCCGGTGACTGTGGAGGAGACGATGGCAACAGCCATGGTGATGAGCATGACGGGCAGCGCATAGCCGAAGGCGGCCATGAACTGCTCGCCCATGGCGCCCAGCATCAGGTGCGGGCTGGCCAGGGCCTTGGTGTCCAGGCTGAAGCCGGCGCGGAAAAGCCCTGAAAGCCCTGCGACCAGCCAGGCACCGGCCAGCGAGAGGACCAGCATGGAAACCACAGTGACGGCGGCGGCGGTCAGGTCGGTGGACCGGGGAACCCTGCCCTCCTCGCGCGCCTTGCCCAGCCGCCGCGCGGTGGGCTGTTCGGTGCGTTCTGCTGCGGTTTCGGCCATCAGCGCGCTCCCAGCAGGCTGTCCATGGCGCCGAACGCCTGCACCCAAAGCCACTGGATGCGCAGCCCGATGCTCTCCATGGTCAACATCATCCAGACGATGCCCAGGAGCATCATCGCGGGAAAGCCCACGGCGAAAATGTTCAGACTGGGCGCCGCTCGCGTGACCACCCCCAACCCGGCATTGACCAGCAGCAACGCGGCCATCACGGGCAGCGACAGCAGGACCGCGCCGGTGAAGATCATGCTGCTCCAGGCAATGAGCTTGCCCCAGGTTTCCTGGTTGAGCAGCGAATCACCGATGGGGACGGCCGAAAAGCTCTTGAGAAGCACGCCCATCAGCATCAGGTGCCCGCCGGTGCCCACGAAGATGAGCACGGCCATGATCAGCAGAAACTGGGACAGGACCGGCACATTGCCCAGGCTCGGGTCGATCAGCGTGGCCATGGACAGGCCGATCGCATTGGACAGCGCCATGCCGGCCGTGACCACCGCGGCCACCACGATCTGCAGGGTCAATCCCATGACACAGCCGATGAAGATCTGGTTGACGATCTCCACCAGTCCCGAGGCCGAGACAGGGTCGATGATCGGCCATTCATGCAGGGGATAGATGAACCAGGTCAGTGCCAGAGCCATCAGCACGCGAATGCGGCGCGGAACGGCCGAAATCGAAAACAGAGGCGCAGTCAGCAACAGGGCCGAGATGCGCAGCATCGGCCACAGGAAGGTGTAGAAGCGATTGACGATGTCCACGGCCAGAAGGTCCATGTCACTTGTTCCTGCGTCCCGCTCGATCGTTGGAGGCGTCTGTGGGCCTACAGGAAAAGTCCGGGGATGCGCTCGAAGATCTTCCGCCAGTAGTCGACCATCGTGCTGATCTGCCAGGAACCCACCACCGCCAGCGTGGCGGCCATCGCCACCACCTTGGGGATGAAGCTCAGCGTCATCTCGTTGATCGAAGTGGCCGCCTGAAAGACGCCCACGACCACCCCGACGACCAGCGCCACGATGAGCAGCGGCGCTGAAACCAGGATGGTGATCCAAAGGGCCTGGCGGGCCAGTTCAATGACGGTGGCTGTGTCCATGGGTCAGTCCTGTTCGTGGTGACGGTGTCGCTGTCGGCCTCAAGGCATGGCGAAGCTGGCAGCCAGCGAGCCCATGATCAGGCTCCATCCGTCCACCAGGACGAAGAGCATGAGCTTGAAGGGCATGGAAATCATCATCGGCGAGAGCATCATCATGCCCATCGACATCAGCACGCTGGCCACGATCAGGTCGATGACCACGAAGGGGATGTAGATCAGGAATCCGATGGTGAAGGCGCTCTTGAGCTCGGAGATGATGAAGGCGGGCACCAGCGTCGACAGGGGCACCTCGTCCGGCGAAGCCACTTCGCGCTTGCGGGCGATCTCCATGAAAGCCGCCAGATCGTCCTCGCGGGTCTGCGCCAGCATGAATCCGCGGATCGGCTTCTCGGCGGCCGCCAGCGCCTGCTGTGCGGTGACCTTGTTGTCCATGTAGGGAACGGCGGCGTCCTTGTAGACCGTGGTGAGCACGGGCGACATGATGAACAGGGAGAGAAACAGGGCCAGGCCGACAAGCACCGTGTTCGGCGGCGTCTGCCCAGTGCCCAGTGCCTGCCGCAGGAGCGACAGGACCACGATGATCCGCACAAAGGAGGTCATCATCAGCAGCATCGAAGGCAGCAGGGTCAGCGCCGTCATCAGCGCCAAAAGCTGCAGCGTCAGGCTGTACTGGGTTGCGCCCCCGGTGGCCTTGACATTGACCATTGGGATGCCCTGGGCCATGGCCAGCAGCGGAAGGCTCAGCAGAGCCGCCAAGGCCAGTTGGCCCGCCCAACGCCCATTCCTGGCCAGCGATGGCGCCTTCATGGCGCATTCCCCGGCGCGGCATGGGATGAGGCGGACGCGCCATCGAGCAGCACAAATCCGTTGGGCGACACGCCCACCAGAAGCTCACGCTGATCGACGCGAACGATGGCCAGCTTCTGGCGCGGTCCCACGCTCAACGCCTCGACGATCGCAATGCGGCGGTCGGCCGCACGGAATCCCTTGATGCCCTTGCCCGACTGGAGCCGCTGCAGCAGCCACAGCACGCCCACGAGCAGAACGATGACCAGAATGAAGTTGCCGGCCAGCGAAAGATAGTCCAGCTGGGCCACGGGCGCGGTGCTTGCACTGGATGGCATGGTCGTGGCCCTGGCTTTCCTGCCGCCGGCTCAGAGGTTCTTCATCCGCTCGGCCGCAGGGGCCACGCGGGTCAGCCGCACCCCATAGCGCTCGCCCACCAGGACGATTTCGCCTTGGGCGATCACGGTGTCGTTGATCAGGAGGTCCAGCGGCTCGCCGGCGATGCGATCGAGCTCGACCACGCTGCCCTGCGTCAGGCGCAGCAGGTCCTTGATCTTGATCTGGGCGCGTCCGACCTCGATGGCCACCGTGACGGCCACGTTCTGGATCATCTCGTGGTTGATCTGGCGCAGCTCCTCGGCGCTCTGCTCGGCGGGTGCCTCGGCGTTGGTGTTGCTCATGGGGTGCTCCTTGGTGGCAACGGTGTGTCGGGTTTGGTGTGGGGGGGCTCGGGGCTGAAGATCAGGCTCAGGTTTGCCCCGGCTTGAGCGCACGACGGATCTGGATCGCGGCCTGGGTGCCCAGGACACCCACGGTGGCGCGGTAGGCAGGCACCTTGTTGACCAGCACCGTGGCCATGTCGGGCTTTCGGAACAGCAGCGTGTCTCCCGGCGCCATGGTCTGAAGCTGGCTCAGGCTGAGCTCGAGCTTGCCCATGGTGGCGCAGACCTCCACGGTGGAGTCGCCCAGCGCATCCCTGAGCTCTTCGCGCCAAGTCTTGTCCGATTCCTCGTTGCCGTCGCCCGTCTGCACGCGGCTGCGCAGCAGCTCGCGCACAGGCTTGAGCGAAGCGTAGGGATACACCACATCGATGAAGCTCTTGGCCTCGGAGCCTTCGGTCTCGAACCGATTGAGGACCACGAGGTCGGATTCGTCGGCGATCTGGGCAAACTGCGGGTTGATTTCCGAGCTCACCACCTCGAACTCCAGCGGCATCAGCGGAGACCAGGCTTCGCGCAGGGACCGGAAGAGAATTTC